>JAZGFW010000001.1:0-3829 GCA_036479895.1 Cocleimonas sp.
TAAAACTAACAAAAAATAATATTTTAATGAGTAATCTCATTATGTGCCTCATTAATCGACTAAGGGTTAAGGGTAAATGTAACAATATTCGATGCTTTTACTTTAGTAAGCCTCTGAGTGGCTTCTAAATCAAGATAGCTGGCACGATAAGCAACAGTATATTGACCTGTGTCATTTAAGGAATAGGCTTTGCTGATATCAACTGTTGTTTGCAAGGATTCCCTAGGATTTATGAGAAGGTAGTCCTTACTGCTTGGTTTGCCTCTTTTTAGCATTCTGCCTTGGTAATTAAGCGTTGTACCTTGATGAGTTACATTGAATTGATTACGTGTAAAGTTAGTCTCAAAAGGTGTGCCCCATTTTAAAAAACGTATTTCATCATTGGTACCATTAGCAAGGATAAAAGTAACGTTGGTGGCTTGGCCTAACTTGTACTGTTTATCCGCTGTCATAGAAACGCTAATGATATTAGTTTGAGGTACCGCTTTAGTTAGCATGTTATTGGCTGGAATCTTGGTGCAGGCGCTGAGTAGTGAGCTTGTTAAAATGGAACTTAGGAGAAAAAAAACGCTCGTTTTTATCCAGCTGAAAGTCGCTAGCTGTCTAAGAGTAGTTGGAAAATGGGATAAAAAAGACATGGAGGGAGCCTAATAATCAAAGATACTTATTTGGTCTATGATAACGGCTTTTAGTTCCGAGTGGAATGATATTTGTTATGGGACTTAATCAGAGATCCCTTAAGGGTGGTTATAATTGGAGCAGAAGAAACCTGCTCCAATTTAAGTTGACTAATAAACGTTATGCGTAAACTTTCATAGCAGCACTAACCGCTTTACCAGAATCAATTTTAGCGCCCATATCACTTAAAACAGCATCCATTGCGCCTAGGCAGAAGAGCACATTGGTCTCATTACAGGCATGGCCCATTAAGCCAACGCGCCAGATTTTTCCTGCCATAGGACCAAGTCCAGCACCAATTTCAAGATTGTAGCTATTTAAAAGTGTGCTACGTAAAGCTGCTTCGTCAACACCATCTGGAATGGTTACCGCATTAAGTTGTGGTAAGCGGTACGCTTCATCCACAAAGAAACCTAAGCCCATTGCTTCAAAACCTGCTTTTAGTGCTTGGTGATTTTTGTCATGGCGTGCCCATGAGTTTTCTAGGCCTTCTTCATGCAAAATAACTAATGATTCATGAAAAGCATATAATGAGTTGATGGGTGCAGTGTGGTGATAAGCACGTTGTGTGCCTGCGCCCCAATAAGCCATGACAAGGTTTAAATCCATAAACCAGCTTTGCACGGTTGTCTTTCTATTTTGAATTCTATCAGTAGCTGCTTTACTGAAACTTACAGGTGAAATACCCGGTGTACACGAAAGACATTTTTGTGTTCCAGAATAAATGGCATCAATATTCCATTCATCTACTTTTAGAGGAGAACCTGCCAAAGAAGTAACCGCATCAACAATCGTTAAACAATCGTATTTATGTGCAATTTCCACCAGCGTTTTAGCATCTGAGATAGCACCTGTTGAGGTTTCTGCATGTACAAAAGCCACTGTGCTCGCATTAGGGTTTGCCTTAAGTGCATCTTCTAGCTTTTGAGGGTCAACAGGCTTGCCCCAGTCATCTTCAACCATAATAGCAGTGGCACCACAACGCTCAACGTTTTCTTTCATTCTTCCACCGAAGACACCGTTTTGACAAACAATAACCGTATCACCTGGCTCAATCATGTTAACAAAACAGGTTTCCATACCGGCTGAACCTGGTGCTGATACGGGCATCGTGAGTTCATTTTTAGTGAGAAAAGCTTCCTGTAGCATGCCTTTAGTTTCATCCATCATGCCGACAAAAACGGGATCTAGGTGTCCGATAGTAGGGCGTGACATTGCCTCTAATATACGTGGGTTAACATCAGAAGGGCCTGGACCCATTAGCTTTCTTTGTGGAGGATGAAATGAAGAAACAGTCATGAGATTTCCTAGAGTTATTGGCAAAGGATTAATAATACCTTTTCTCACCTAAAGGTACAGTTTTTCATTAGAAAATGAGGGGGCTTTTAACGCGCCTATCTATCCACCATAAAGTGAAAGCAATTCCCACTAATATGACTTGAGCATAGGCAAAATTTTGAATATTTGCACCAAGCTGGGCAACTACAATACTCACTATAAAGCCATTAAAACCCATTTGAATAAAACTTTGCATAGCAGAGGCTGAGCCACGGTTGTTAGGGAAACAATCTATTATTCTAATACTAAGAACGGGCATGATACTTGCGAGGCTGATGGAATATAAAGTCAAGGGAATGAGCGTACTGTAGATCGTTGGGTTAATCGCAAAAGTAATCAGCATATTAAGGGCTGCAATTATTACCATTGCGCTAAGAAAAATAGTGATTAATTGACGGCCTGTAAAATGGTTAATTAATTGTCTAGAGAGAATTGAACCGATAAATATTCCTGAAACAACAGGAATGAAAAGTATGTAGAAGTCGGTAGATGCAAGTCCTAAAACATCAAAGAGCAATGTAGGTGCGCCCGCTACATAAAGAAAGAAGCTAGAAAATGCGCCCGAAATCACAAATACTAAACGAAGATAGTGTGGGTTTTTTAGCGTTCTTAAATAAACGTGACTAACTTGCCGAAGATGTATAGAGTTTCTTTTTTCTTTCTTTAATGATTCTTGTGCGCCTAATAATACGAAGAGGAATACACTGACCGCATACACAGCAAGAAACCAAAAGATAGAACGCCAACCAAAGGCGTCATGAAGCCAGCCACCAATTATAGGAGCGATTGCAGGTGAAATGGCAAAAAGCATCATTGCTTGTGCCATAACTTTTTGTGCTTCTTTAGTGTCTAACAAGTCACGTACCATAGCGCGCCCTGAGATTAACGAGCCGCCAATCCCCAACCCTTGAAGGATGCGAAAAAATAAAAACTGCTCATAGCTGGTGGCTAGTGCGCAGGCAATGGAGGCTAAACAATAGCTGCCTAATGCCAGAAGAATTACTGGTTTACGCCCGAGCCAATCGGTGATAGCGCCCCAAACTAAGGTAGAAACAGCAAATGCCATGAGATACGCACCTAATGTTTGGGTCATGTAAGCGCGTGATGCGTTTAAATCTTGCTCCATGCTTTCAAAGGCAGGCAAATAGGTATCAATGGTGAAGGGTCCGATCATCGAAAGCAGAGAAACTAGAAGAGTGAGCTTCCATGTGGAGACGGGTTTGTGCTGGTTTAACGTATTCATTTTGTTTTCTATTTAGCAAAAAAGTATCTTTTATTACGGATAACTTTTCAGCTTAATTATTTTTTAAACCTAAAGGGTCATTAGGATCAATTCCTTCCATAAATGGTAGTAAGCGTTCCATATTAGTCACTTGGTAAACTAAGCCCATCCAGTTTGCCATAATGGCTGAAGCAGTATCGTGCCAACTGTTATCAATATGATTTAAGATAAGTGCTTCAGGGAACAGAGGTAAGGGAACATTGTTATCTATAGATAAAGTTAGTTTGTATTGATATTCATTAAAAACAGCTTGTGTACGCGCATCAAAATAATTAGCAGGAAAAGGAGGGTAATTTACTGTGTTTCCTTGCCCATACGCTAGAGAAAATAAGCCTACTTCACGCTTGTATTCTTTTAGTAAACTTATACTGTCGTACTCAGGGTGGCCTTGAAAGTAGACAGTGCGAAACCCATCGGCGCTAACAGCCATTTGTACATCCGCTTCTTCGCTACGCGCTAAAACGTGTAAACCTGCCTTTTCAAATTGAGCATTATCGACTTGGTTAAAGCGTGAGTGCGGTACATCAAAAC
>JAZGFW010000002.1:0-21331 GCA_036479895.1 Cocleimonas sp.
TCAATACTGATTGCCGACGGTAAAACGATTCCTAGCATTGCATTATTAATTAAAGATGAAGACGGTTTTCCGATGCGTGCAAACACACACGGCTATTTCACACTTAAAGATAATCGCTACTCCGTTAAAACGCTGAACGAAACAAAGGGTGAATTAAATTTAAATAATAGCTCCGGCAATGGTTTGTATAAGTTTCATATTAAAGCAGACGGTATTGCGATGATTGAGCTTAACCCAACCTCGCAGTCAGGTGAGCTTAACCTAAGCATAAAGCTAGGACACGACAAGCAAAAAGAAATTAACGTATGGCTAAAACCAAAACTACGTGATTGGATAATGGTTGGTATTGTCGAAGGCACAGTGGCATATAAAAAGTTAAGCGGTAACATGCAAACACTAAAAGACTTGAATAAAGAAGAAAAATTTATAAAAAATGGTCGTGTCGCCTTCTTTGCAAAAGGACGAGTTAAAGGGAAATACCTACTAACTGCAGCTTACGATAGCCATAAAAAAACGCGCAATGTTGGTGAATTAAATGATGAAACTAACAACCACATCGACCCTAACGCTTGGTACAACATTTATGCCGACAATAGCCATAGCCAATTTGATGCGGCAAGTGCAAGTAAACTTTATGTGAAACTTGAGCGCGAAAACTTCTATGCTCTCTTCGGTGATTTTCGTACTAATTTATCGGTAACTGATTTAGCAAAATACGAGCGTACACTTAATGGTTTAAAGTCAGAATTTAAAGGCAAACGCTACAGTTATAACGCCTTTGTCAGCGAAACTAGCAATCAACATCATCATCAAGAAATCCAAGGTGATGGTACATCAGGCTTGTATCATTTAAGTCACGACATTGTGGTCAATAGTGAAACCATCAAACTTGAAACACGTGATCGTTTTCATTCAGAAAGAGTTGTAGAAACACGCACCCTAACTCGTTATCAAGATTATGAAATTGATTACGATGCAGGCACTCTCTTCTTTAAATTCCCTATTACGGGGCGTGACCGTGGCTTTAACCCGCAGTTTATTGTAGTGGATTATGACAGTGAAACTAATAACAATAAAAGCATCGTAGCAGGTGGTCGTGTAGCCGTTAAAACCATTAATAATAAATTAGAGGTAGGTTTAAGTGCCGTAAATATCGGAAAAAATAAATCTAAAGATGATAACTTAGTAACAATTGATGCCACTTATAAAATCACACCAGATACAAAGGTGCATGCTGAAATTGCACAATCAAAATCTCAACAAGGTGCCTATAAATCAATTTATGCCCAAGTCCTAGAGATTGAAAAAGAAATGAAGCGCTTAAAAGCCCGCGCTTACTACCGTAAAGAAGAAAAAGGCTTTGGCTTAGGTGTTGAGGGCAGTAGCAATGCTACACAAGATGGCACTCAAAAGCTGGGTGCAGAAGTTGACTATAGGATTAATAAAAGCACGACGCTTAAAGCGGAAATTTCTCAACAAGAAAACCTTGTTGGAGATGGAGATGCTAATAACAATCCCCCAAGCACCTCTAAAAATAAAAGACAGCTTGCCGAAGCTACAGTTACACATAAATACAAACGCGCCGAACTTAGAGGCGGACTGCGTCACAGCAAAGAACAGTTTGCCGATAAAACAGTCACAAATAATACCGCTCTTGCTGGTGCAAGCATTACAACAAAAGGGGGTAGAGTCACCTACCGCGCCGATATTGAGCAAAATATAAAAAGCAATAGCCTTGCAGAGCGCAGCCCAAATAGAAAAAGTGTCGGCGTTGATATTAAAATCCGTAACGGTATGAGTATTTTTGCCGAGCATGAACTCACCGATAATAAGTCCGTCAAAACACAAAATACACGTGTTGGTGTAAGCCAGTCATTATGGAAAGGCGCAAAAGCAAAAAGCACCTATAACCGCGAACGTACCGACCAAGGTCAACGTGATTATGCAACATTGGGCTTGAGCCAGCGTATTCAAATATTAAAACATTTAAGCGCAGATATTAGCGTTGACCATGCAAAAACCATCGGCGGTACACAAACACGCTTTAATGAAAACGAGCCTACACCCCAAGGTGTCAGCACGAGTACTGCTGCATTACGTGATGATTACACCGCATTCTCGGTTGGCATGGGCTCACACATCAAAAACTGGAGCTTGACAGGTCGTTTTGAAGTGCGTGAAGGTGAGATTAACGACAAAGTTAACCTGCGCCTTGGCTTAATCCACAAACTTAAAAACAGCAAACAAGTCAGCGCAAGTTTTAACCGTATCAAATCAGAAAATGAAAATGGTAGTTATGAGAAAAGCACGACGTTAAGTTTAGGCACAGCATGGCATCCAACGCATAAAGACTTTGTGTTATTTAGCCGACTTGACCTTGTGGACAAGCAGTCAAATGTAGTTAATAGCACAAATAATGCAACTGATAACAGTGGGAAAACCCACACACAAAAAATAATTCACAATGTGCATTACAACCGTAAAATTAATAAGAAAACACAAGTGAGTGTACATCACGGCATTAAGCATATTATCGACAAAAACAATCAATCTAAAAGCACCACTACAGTCGATACAGGCACGGTTGAAGTCCGCTATGACATAAAGAAGCGTTGGGATGTTGGCGCAAGAGCTGGCTATTTAAAAGATTGGAATGCCAATACCACTAAAAAAGTGGCTGGTGTCTCATTAGGCATGCGCCCAACTAAAAACATTTGGTTAGAACAAGGCTATAACTTTGAAGGCTTTGACGATGATGACTTTGATGACAGCAGTTATAAACATGAAGGTGCTTACCTGAGCTTCCGTTATAAGTTTTGATCGTTAACCCAATAAGTAATAAAAATTAATAGGAAATCCAACCTCTAATAAAAGCAATATTTTACAAATAGTAAAGAATCCAGAAATGATAAAAAAATATATAAAAATTTGTATGCTTTTAATTACTTTACTTACAAGCTCTTACTCATTTGCAGAATACACAAAGTCCATCACGGCTGGTACAGCTTTGGAAAATCCAACAACTAACTGGGCAGCAGGAGATGATGCAACAACTCAAGTTAATTTAGGCTTTACCTTCCCATTTGGTAGTGTCAGTAGCCCTAATAACACTACCCAAGTATATATTAACTCTAATGGTGCCTTATCTTTTTCATCATGGACAACGTACCAAAATACAGAACTCCCTACAACGCCCCAAACCATTATTGCTCCGTACTGGGATGACCTAAACCCCACCCAAGGAGGTACCATAAAATATGACACTTTTGGTGCAGTTGGCAATAGACGCTTTATAGTTGCTTGGGATCAGATTCCTCTTTACAGTAATACTGCCACAAAGTGTACTTTTCAGGTAGTACTGTTTGAAACAGGCAATATTCGTTTTCGCTATTCAAATACCAGTCAATGCAATGGTTCTGATGCTACCGTGGGTATACAAGAAAATAATAATGACTATAATCAACACTCACTTAATCAAACGATTGATTTAACCAAAGATATTGTTTTTATCCCTACTGCTGAACCACCCCCTCCTCCACCGCCAGCTACACCACTTGCAATTAATGTTTGTGATGATTTTGAAAAAGACCTAAGCAATTGGACAATAAATAATAGTGCTGGTATCGGAACACAAACAGCCAGTTCACCAAGTCACTCTCTTTTTGTTAATGGTGGCAACAATAGTAGTGCAACTTCAATCCCTATCAATACCAGTAATAGTTTTAAAGAAATTACTGTTTGGATTCGTCGTGGTAGTGACAGTTTTAGTAATTACCCAGAAAATAGCGATGATTTTTTTATAGACTATTTGAATAATACTAACAATTGGATAACGTTAGAACAATTCTTAGGTGGGGGTACAGCAGGACAAACCTATAATAGAACTTATACTGCACCTGCGGATGCTAAACATAATAACTTTAGATTGCGCTTTAGAGTTCCCAATGCTAGTGGTGCAGACTTCGACTATTGGCATATTGATGATGTTTGTCTCGTACCTTCAATCGCCTTCCCTAGTATAAGTATTAGCAAAACCTCTACAGTAATATCTGACCCTGTTAATGGTTTTTCATCCAACGGAAATAACCCTAAACGAATCCCAGCTGCACTGGTTGAATACAATATTACAGCAACAAACTCTGGGGCTGGAGTTGCTGACAATAATAGCATTGTAATAACCGATGCAATTCCAGCTAATACCGCACTGTATGTAAATGACATATCAGGCGCAGGAACAGGTCCTGTTAGATTTGTTGATGGTTCCCCACCCAGTGGTTTAACGTACACATTTAGTAGCTTAACTAGTGCAACAGATAATGTGAGCTTTTCTAATAATGGGGGAACGAGTTATAACTATTCACCTACTCCGGATGCTAATGGCGTTGATAGTAGCGTAACGCATATAAAAATGGCGACACAAGGGGCATTTCTTGGCGATAGTGGATCGGGTGCTCCTAGCTTCAAATTCAAGTTCCGAGTTAAGATTCAATAATCCTTATGACAATAATACATAAATTCATAGTATTTGCGTGCTTGCTCTTACTCATCCTTCTGGTACCGCTTACTACAGCTAGTGCAGCTCCGGTGATGACCTCACCCAGTGCTGGTAGCACGCTCACACAATCAACGCAAACATTTACATGGAATGCCAATGGCACTACAGGTATTACACAGTGGTATCTCTACATTGGTACCACAAGCGCTGGTAGTCTAGATGTATATGCAGGCTCGCAAGGACTTAATACAAGTAGTACCATCTCGGGTCTACCCACTAATGGTGGTAATCTTTATGTTCGTCTTTGGTATTACACAACACAGTGGAACAGCATAGATATTACTTACACGGCCTGTACATCTTGTTCAGCCTCATTACCTAATATCGCTATGTCAAGCCCTATAGATGGTAGTACATTTTTAGAGTCCTACCAAAATTTTCAATGGCAAGCTTCGAATATTTAGGAACTAGTATAGGCGCCTCTAATATTTATAACGCACCACAAGGAACCTCTACACAAGTAACAGTATCAGGCTTGCCTACCAATGGAAGCTTAATCTATGTAAGGCTATGGTATAGAACCATTAATGGGTGGGCTCTTAAAGATCTCATTTATACTAGCTGTAGCGGTGCATGTACTAATTTACCACACCTCTCTATCCAAAAAACATCAGCTATTATTGCTGATGGAATAAATGTTAGTAACCCCAAGCGAATACCTGGTGCGATTGTGGAATATACCATCACAGTAATAAATTCAGGCTTTGGATCAGTAGACGCTAACTCTGTAGTTATTAATGATTCAATACCACCAGATACTGAATATGTCGCTGCTTCATTACAATTTATAAGCAATACCAGTGGTTTAAATAGCACCGCTACACTCAGTGACACAGGAGGCAATATACAAGTTACTCCACTAGGGACTTTTTTAGCAGCAAATAGCTCTGTCAACCCTACTTTTTCTGTAAAGTTTAGAGTAAAAGTAAAGTAGAAATTAGTCCTCAGGCAACAAATGCGCCTTACGAATCCCCATCAAAAACAGTGAGCCAAAATAAGTCATAAGTGCCAAAATAATCAAAGCAAACAAATGCCCTACTTTGCTCCCTAAACCTGCACCTTGCCACCAGCTATCATTAGGATTTAGCCAAAAAATCAAAGCACCCATCGCAACGACTGCGACGATTATTTTAGATAAATCAGTGAGCCATAATTTACGTGAAACGCTATGAAAAATTCCGCGTTTTTTAAGATGATAAAACAATAAACCCGCATTAATATACCCAGCCAAAGCCGTCGCTAATGCCAAACCAGCATGTGGCCCTACATAGCCCAGTGAGTACCACGGGTACACAATCAAAGCGCTTAAAATAATATTACTAATAATCGAGATTATGCCAATACGCACGGGCGTTTTAGTGTCTTGACGAGAATAAAATCCCGGCGCTAGAACCTTCACCAAAATAAAAGCAGGTAAACCCAGCGCATAAGTCATTAAGCTCATGCTTGCCATATCAACCAGCTGCCAACCGTTTACACCATTGTTTAACACTGTCGCTAAAATCGGTTTCGCTAAAAGAATCAAGCCCACCATTGCAGGCAAAGCCATTAACAAACCAATACGCACTGCCCAGTCTAAGGTTTCACTAAAAGCTTTGCCCTGCTCTTTTGCATGATCCCCTGACAGTTTGGGCAAAATCACTACGCCAATCGCCACCCCTATAATAGCCAAAGGCAATTCTACAAAACGGTCTGATGCGTACAACCAACTGATACTGCCCACCGCCAGTAAAGAAGCTATTGCGGTATTAATCAGAATATTAATTTGAGCAACGGATGAGCCTAACAGCGCAGGCGCCATTAGTTTCATAATGCGTTTAACGCCTTCATGCCCGCGTTTAAAATCAGGCTTAGGAAGCAGGCCCAGCTTGATTAAAGCAGGCACTTGAAACAGTAATTGTGCAAAGCCCCCTGCTACCACACCCCACGCTAAGGCTTCTACTGGCTCATCAAAATAAGGTGCGCCCCAAATGGCCGCGCTGATTAAAGCCACATTGAGTAAAACAGGGGTAAATGCTGGCACAGCAAATTTTTGAAAGGTATTTAAAATTGCTCCAACAAAAGCCGACAGTGATATTAAGAAAATATAGGGGAAGGTAATCAGCAGTAAACTAGACGTTAATGCATGTTGTTCTGTATTTGCTTGTGACGCCTCACCAAATGAAAATCCAGGAGCAAAAAGCGTTGCCAACAAAGGGGCTAAAATCATACCAAGAACGGTAATACCCAATAAGACTAAGCTAAGCGTACCTGCCACATGATTTAACAACTTTTGTAAATCTTCGGGGCTTTTAGTTTCTTTGTATTCAGATAAGACAGGGATAAAGGCTAAGGAAAATGCACCCTCTGCCACCATGCGACGTAATAAATTAGGAATACGAAATGCCACAAAAAAGGCATCTAACGCTCCACCTGCGGGGAAGAAATTAAAAATAATCGCATCGCGTGCCAAGCCCAGCACCCTTGAAATCATCGTCATGGCACTGATAATCGCACCAGAGCGTAATAATCGACTCATTGGTTTATTGTGATAATTATTAAAAGAATAATTTTACCATGAAGTGCATGAAGGACATGAAGGAAAATAAAAACAAATCGCTACAAGTTATCTAACCACTCCACAACAGGCTTTACTAGCTCATCCCCTTTATCAGTAAAGTAATGATTTGAGCCAGGAATAATTACTTGCTTTGATTTAGGGTTCGCCACTTTGGTAATTTGCATTAATCGACCCGGTGCTTTGCTTAATACTGCTGGGTACTCTTTACTGCCAAACACATCTAACACGGGAATACTTAACTTATCATAAGGAAAAGGCTTTGCCATTTTTTGACCAAAGTCAGTCGCACCCATACCTGCGCCAATAAAAGCACTAATCAACCCGTCCATTTTTCCTTCTTTACTGCGTATCCACTCCATTGCCATGTGACCACCACAGCTATGCGCGAGAAGCACAATATTCTTAACACCCTGCTCTTGCAGATGTTTAATTCCTGCTTCAATACGTGGTCCGGCTTGTTTAAAAAGTGGAACATAGTCGTAATATTTTGCCGTTTTCACCAACACCGGCATTTGCAAAGAAAGCGTACGCCAACCTTTTTCAGGAAGCTGTGTACGCAAAGGATATACCGCATCTTGCCAGTTTGGATGAAAACCGCGCCCATGAAGGATTATCACTGCACCTTTTGTATCACCTTCTGACTCTTGATCGATTGCCATAAATTCATGATTGCCATCTTTAAGAAATAGAACTTCACCATCTAGTACAGCATCTTCAACCTCTGCCGACATACGTTTTTCACGTTCTAAATCAGCTTTTCCTACTTCGGTTTTCGCAAAGGCTGGCGGCATAAACACGAATATACTTATTATTGTCACTGCTAAAAAACGCATCATTTTATCATCTCAGAAAGTCGAACCTAATTTATATCACTCACAACGCCTTAAAACAAATCTTGGGAACCAAAACTCACAAACATTCACCATAATTGCTTAATATTTGATACACTTAGAAAAATCAAAGGGAATAAAATGATAAAGAAATTATTAACTATTTTCATATTATCCAGCATCGCGCATGTGAGTTATGCTGATAGTATTCAAGGTCGTAAGAATGGTGTTGAATTTAACTTTCCACGTATTTTAACCTACACCAAAGACTGGATAAGCATGAGCGGAACCTTCTCGCGCTTTAATCACCAAACTAACACTGAGATCGCTCTTCCTTGGTTAGTCGCAAAATATGGACAAGGCGATACAGCACTCACCACAAAGTCAATCGACATCCACTACCGCAAGTTTTTAGGTGATGAGTTGGATGGTTTTTATTTAAGTGCTTTTTCACGATTAGCGCACTATAACGGTAAGGTTTATAAAGAAGGTTCACATGATGTATCAACCGGCTCAGATTCATCCATAACAAACAACTCTGAAGACTATAATAAATTTCGTTTTGGTATTGGTGTTGGCTTAGGGGTTCGTGTTTTTCCTAAAAATAAACGTATGTACTGGGGCAGTGGACTGATTATTGGTCGCTATCTTGATTTAGAAGAACAGGACTTCATTAACGAAGGGGATACCTCTTTTGCAGGGCCCTTTGCGGAAAGCTCTTCTATTATTATTGATGTAGAATTGCTTAAGTTTGGTTATGCGTTTTAATTTCTTAGCGACTATTGTTTTATTCGCGCTACTAATTACTCAAGGCAGTTACGCAACGCCTTTGAAAGGCGGTAAGTATGGTATTGAACTTAATATCCCTCGGATATTATTCTCTAATCCTGAAATGCTAGGCATGAGCGGGACCTTTTCTTACTTCAACCATAAGAATAATTCTGAGATTGCCATTCCCTGGCTGATTGCAAAGTATGGCGCTAGAGAAGATGAAACCGTCAACACTAAAAGTGGCTCTTTAGTAGAAAAATCGATGCCACTCATGGAAAGAAGTTTTGATATCCATTATCGAAAGTTTATTAGCGATGAACTCGAAGGGTTTTACCTCAGTGCCTTCACCCGCTTTGCGCACTTTGATGGTTCAATCCACACAGGTTCCGACTCCGCTCAAACCAAAACAAAGTCCTTTAAAAAACTTCGTACAGGATTTGGCGTGGGCATTGGCTATCGCGTATTCCCCAAAAAGGGCAATCTGTACTGGGGGGCTGGGATAATTATTGGTCGCTATATTGATAACAAATACCATACTCTGATAAATAATAATGACCCCTTTACCGAGGGTACTCCAGTTATTATTGATGCTGAGTTATTTAAATTCGGCTATGCGTTTTAACACAAACATACTAAGGCATAAAAATGGCAAAAGACTATAACGCGGACTCAATAAAAGTACTCAGCGGACTCGACCCAGTACGCAAGCGCCCAGGCATGTACACCGAAACCACGCGCCCGAACCACCTAGCGCAAGAGGTGATTGATAACTCAGTGGATGAAGCACTGGCAGGTCATGCGAATAAAATTGAAGTGAAATTATTTGCTGATGGATCATTATCCGTTACCGATAACGGTCGTGGTATGCCTGTAGATATTCACCCCGAGCAAGGTGTACCGGGTGTTGAGGTCATTTTAAGTACGCTACATGCAGGGGGTAAATTCTCAGATGATAACTATGAGTTTTCAGGCGGCTTACACGGTGTAGGTATCTCAGTCGTTAATGCGCTGTCACTGATTTTAGAAGTGCGTATAAAGCGCGATGGAAAAGAGCATGAAATGGTCTTTGAAAACGGCCATAAAGCCACTGACCTAGAAGTTATCAATACTGTCGGCAAAAAAAATACAGGCACATCCCTGCATTTTTGGCCCAATGGACAATACTTTGACACGGTTAAATTTTCCGTTAAACGCCTTAAACATAACCTTCGCGCTAAAGCGGTACTTTGCCCAGGTTTGCATATTAGCTTTACCGAAGAAGGCGCGGGACAAAAAGAGTCTGAAACTACAGAATGGTATTACGAAGACGGTATTCGTGATTATTTAATGGAAGCGGTACAAGGTTTTGAAAACCTACCCACCGAACCCTTTTTAGGTGAGTTTAAAGGCAAAGGTGAAGCCGTCGATTGGGCACTTTGTTGGTTGCCCGAAGGTGGAGAGTTAGTCCAAGAAAGCTATGTGAACCTCATACCCACATCACAAGGTGGCACACACACAAATGGTTTGCGAACAGGCTTAACAGATGCCTTGCGTGACTTTGCAGAGTTTCGCAATTTATTACCCCGTGGCTTAAAGCTCGCCCCTGATGATATTTGGGATAAGCTCTGTTTTATCCTTTCATTCAAAATGCTCGACCCGCAATTTTCTGGGCAAACCAAAGAGCGTTTATCATCACGTACTGCGGCAGGTTTTGTTTCTAGTGTAATTAAAGATGCCTTTAGCTTGTATCTTAACCAAAATCCCACCATCGGTGATTTAATCGCCGAACACGTCATCAACAACGCGCAAAAACGTGCCAAAGCCAGTAAAAAAGTAGTCCGTAAAAAGATCGCCACTGGCCCTCCTCTTCCCGGAAAACTTGCGGACTGTAGCTCACAAGATTTAAACATGACGGAGATATTCTTAGTAGAGGGTGACTCAGCGGGTGGTTCAGCAAAACAAGCACGTTCACGAGAGTTTCAAGCGATTATGCCCTTGCGCGGTAAAATTCTAAATACTTGGGAAGTTGATTCTAATCAGGTATTAGCTTCAAATGAAATTCACGATATTTCAGTAGCGATTGGTGTTGAACCTGCTTCTGATAACTTAGATGAGCTACGCTATGGCAAGATTTGTATACTCGCCGATGCAGACTCAGACGGCGCGCACATCGCTACGCTTATCTGCGCCCTCTTTGTGCAACACTTTACCGCCCTAGTTGAAGCTGGCCATATTTATATTGCGATGCCACCGTTGTATCGTATTGATATAGGTAAAAAGGTTGAGTATGCGCTAGATGAAGAAGAACGTGATGTGATTTTAGCGCGTATAGAAAAAGACAAAATGAAAGGTAAAATTAGTGTCACCCGTTTTAAAGGCTTGGGTGAGATGAATCCTTTGCAACTACGCGAAACCAGTATGGACCCTGATACCCGCCGCTTAGTACAACTAACGATGGATGAACCTGAAGAGACACGTGCGGTTATGGATTTATTGTTAGCGAAAAAACGTGCACAAGACAGAAAGGCATGGCTGGAAAAGAAAGGTGATCTAGCTATCGTATAACTGTATTTATCGCGAAGGTCTTAACTTACATGGATGTACAGGATAGGCAGGATAAAAAAAGCAATCCTGTACATCCTGCTTATCCATGTGTGTCTCTTAATTAAGGACCCCTTAAATAAAGAGCTTTAATCGAGTAACTTAACCAAGCCTTTTAACACAATATCATTATAGCTAACCGTACCCACGATATTACCACAGTTCTTTTCAACCACTGGCGCTACGTTCAAACCAAAATTATTAAACAGTCGTGCACAATAGCGAATATCCATATCAGCGCGTACACTAATTACAGGTTTTGCCATAATTTCATAAAGGTTAACACGCTCTGGTGAACGGTCTTTGGCTATCACTTTTTTTGCGATATCCGCCAATAACACCATGCCGTATTCATCATCATCATTGCGTTTATTGATTATCAAAACATGACTATCATGATGTTCCATTTTTTGTAAAGCAGATTGCACAGTATCCTTGCCATCTACCATGTCATAATCTTTTTTCATTACGTCTTTAACGCGAATTACCGTTTGCTTGCTCATAATTTTTCCTCAACTTTCTCAGTCAATTTTTCCATTTGGTGGGTAATACCAACCACATCTTCAACATCAATTTGAAAGGCGATACCTGCCCCGCTTTGCGACTCAAATTCCCCCGCTTCACTGACTTTTTCTAAGATATGTCGGCTCAAATGTTCTTCAACCAACATCAATAAAACATCACGTTGGGTTTCTAGGGTTAACCCAAAAAAAGTTTTGCTTTCCTCGCCACCTTCTCCGCTAGCGTTACTGATAACCGTAGTGCCTGTGGCTCCTGCTTCGCGTGCCGCATTGATAACAGCGTCGGTTTTACTGTCCTCAACCAGCGCAATAATTAATTTAAAGTGCATTAGGATTCCTCCTTATTTTTTGATTTGGTGTTTTGATTTGATTCTTTAATTTTATGTATTTCTTTGACCTGTTGAGCATCATCGTGTTTCTGCAAAGCACGTTTATTTATATATTCTGAAATCTGCGCATAGGCCATCACCGAAATAATAGGGAAAAGACTAGCAAAAGCAATCAAGCCAAATCCATCCATTAAAGGATTACGCCCTGGCACCGTTTCTGCCAAGCCCAAGCCCAACGCTGCCACTAAAGGTACAGTAACGGTCGATGTAGTTACCCCTCCTGAGTCATACGCAAGCGGAACAATCATCTTAGGTGAAAAAAATGTTTGAATCACAACCACGATGTAACCGGTAATAATAAACCAGTGCAAAGGGTAACCCGTGACGATTCTAAAAGTGCCTAATCCAATACCTGCAGCAACACCCACCGCTACGGCTATTCTCAAGCCCCACACGCCAATAGAGCCACCTGATACTTGGTTTGCTTTCATCGCAACCGCCATTAAAGATGGCTCTGCAATCGTAGTACTAAAACCGATAGCGATGGCAAAAATATAGACCCAAAAGTAATCTTGCCAGTGAATCTCACCCGTAAAGTTTTCAACCCCATGTATAAACATAGGATCAGTGAGTTGTTCTGCCATTAAGCGCCCGATAGGAAATAATGCTTGTTCTAAGCCTTGTAAAAATAAAGCTAAGCCCACCAATACATAGCCAAAACCAATAATGACACGCTTAAAATTAGGAATGGGCTTTCTAAGAATAAAAAACTGGAAACCTAAAAGAATAATTAAAATCGGTAAAACATCACGCGCCGTTGCTAACAACACGCCTGAGAATTCTATGATCCATTGTAGAATTGCATCCATCAGATCACCATCCCGTACGCCATTACAAAAATTATAGGCGTTAATGAAGCAAAGGCGATTAATCCAAAACCATCTATCATGGGATTACGCCCTTTAATACTACTTGCTAATCCAACCCCCAAAGCTGTTACCAAGGGAACGGTAATAGTTGAGGTGGTCACCCCGCCTGAATCATAAGCGATACCGATAATGGATTTAGGTGCAAAAATTGTCATCACCATAACAGCGATATAACCACCAATAATTAAGTAGTGAATCGGCCAGCCTTTAAGGATACGTAAAACACCGACTAAAATTGCAATACCTACAGAAAACGCAACCGTAAGCCTAAGACCTGTTGCATAGCTACTCATAGCATCTTCTGTATTTAAAATAATACCCCCATCTGCAGCAATTCGGGCTGATTCTGCTGCCACTGCAATTAATGCAGGCTCTGCTACAGTAGTCCCAAAGCCCAATGAAAACGCAAAAGCTAATAACCAAAAGACACTGCCTTTTTTAGCAAAAGCATGCGCCATGGATTCTCCGATGGGGAAAAGCCCCATCTCTAGACCGTAGATAAAAAAAGTTAAACCAAAAAGGACTAAAATTACACCCGAAATCAACCCCATTAAGTCAGGGATGGGCTGTTGTAACACAATGATTTGAAAAAATGCAATCACCAAAATGATAGGGGCAAGATCACGCATACTGCCAAGCATTGAGAGAAAGAGTGCTTTTATAGAACGTAGCATAATGCCTTAATAATCCTTTTTGGTCGTGGTTTTAGTTATAATCTCCACCTTCTAAATAATCCTATCTACGAAGGAGTAGCAACTACTAGAATAGTAGATTTATATCTAATTATATGCATTAATAATTGTTAATTTTAGGCAATTAAAAAGAAGTAAAAAGTAAAAGTATGGATAAACACATAAAACTCGAAGAAAGCTGGCTACAACATCTTGGTGCTGAATTCGACAAACCCTATATGCAAGCACTCAAAGACTTCCTACAAAAAGAAAAATCACAGGAAGAAAAGGTCATCCTACCGCCTGCATCACTCTGGTTTAATGCACTTAACAGTATGCCTTTTGAAGCACTCAAAGTGGTGATTTTAGGGCAAGACCCTTACCCTACAGCTGGTCACGCTCATGGCTTATGTTTTTCCGTACTGCCCGAGGTTAAACCGCTCCCTAAATCTTTACTCAATATTAATAAAGAGTTGTTAGCTGATATTGGAATTGATAATAGCCACACGGGTTATCTGCAAAGCTGGGCTGACCAAGGCGTGCTACTTTTAAACACAGCGCTAACAGTACAACAAGGCAATGCTAATTCACACCAAGGCAAGGGCTGGGAAACTTTTACGGACACTATTATTCAAACTGTTAATGATAAAAAAGAACATATTGTTTTCATACTCTGGGGTGCCAATGCCCACAAAAAGATACCCATGATAGATACAACTAAGCACCTTATTATTAAATCTGTACATCCTTCCCCACTATCTGCCTATCGTGGTTTTTTTGGGAGTAAACCTTTTTCAAAGGCAAACCACTTTTTACAAGAACACGATAAAGAACCAATAAATTGGCAGCTGTGAAAAAACTATAATGGCAACAATAAATCTCACACTAAAAACTTATTTGAAACTACTTTTTTCCATGTTGGTATGGGGTGGCACTTTCACATCCGCAAGAATCCTAGGCAGTGAACTAGACCCAACCATATCAGCCTTTTTACGTTTTTTATTAGCATCGGTCATGTTACTCACTCTGCTCTATTATAAAGAAGGTCACTTTCCGCGCATAACATTCAAACAGTTTGCTTATGTATTGGGTATGGGATTAACAGGCATTGCGATGTACAACCTGTTCTTTTTTTATGGCTTATCACGTACCGAAGCGAGCCGAGGCAGTTTAATCACATCCATAAATCCGCTAATAACTGCCTTAGGTGCGGCCATTATTTTTAAGGAAAAATTTACATTACTTCGAATATTTGGGTTTATTTTATGCGTCACGGGTGCTGTATTGATTATTTCAAAAGGTGATGTTTCAAGCTTATTAAGTAAAGGGGTAGACAGTGGCGACTTAGCTTTTCTGGGTTGTGCAACTAGTTGGGCGATTTACACATTACTGGGGCGATTTGTAGGCAGCCAACTTTCATCACTCACCGCCATTACCTATGCCAGCACACTTGGCATGTTAGTACTCTTTGCCAGCACCTACAATAAAGGGCTTTTTGATACCATTACTACATTAAGCCTTAGTGTAGGAGTAAACTTACTCTACCTATCCTTATTGGCAACCGTGATTGGTTTTGTCTGGTTTCAAGATGGTGTAAAACACTTAGGCGCTGCTAAAGCCGCTGTGTTTATATACTTAATGCCAGTCAGTGCAGTCTTTTGGGCATGGTTAATTTTAGATGAGAAAATCACCCTAATCCTTATTATTGGCGCATTGCTTGTTATTACAGGGGTTTACTTGGTGAACAAGAAAGCTTCTTAATCAGCGAACCTCTTCATCAGGAACCCTTTTCATAAGAGACTCTCTTAATAGGATACACATTGCAGTACTTTCATATAGCGTGTAATCTGTTTTTTTAAATTAAATAGCTTGAATCATGAATAAAATTTACATCAGTGCTAATGAACTATTGCAAGACTCATATCGCCTTGGTATTAATATTCTAAACAGCGGATTCAAGCCCGATTACATTGTCGGTATTTGGCGCGGTGGCACACCGGTGGGGATAGCGGTGCAAGAAATTCTTCATTATCTAGGCGTAGAATCTGATCACATAGCCATTCGTACCTCATCTTACTACGGCATCGGTAAGCAAGAGCGAAAAATTAAAGTACATGGTTTGGAATATATTCTTAACAATATCAACCATGATGATAATCTACTTTTAGTGGATGATGTCTACGATTCAGGGCGCTCGGTTCAGGCAGTAATAAAAACCCTACACAAGAAAGCTCGTCGTAATACACCTGATAATATCCGTATCGCCGTGCCGTGGTTTAAACCTAATAAGAATGTTACAGGAGTAGAGCCAGAATACTATTTACATACTACCGATGATTGGCTTGTATTTCCTCACGAGCTAGATGGTTTAACAGAAGAAGAAATCTTTGCAAATAAACCGGGGCTGGCAGAACTATTAAAAGATTTTAAAAAATAGCAATGCCCAATACCTCATTTCATCCTGCGATTCAAAATTGGTTTTCTAAAACGTTTAAAAATGCCACGGATGTTCAAGAGCAATCATGGGATTCAATCGTAAAAGGCCAACATACACTACTCGCCGCCCCCACAGGCTCAGGTAAAACATTAGCCGCTTTTCTATCCTCTATTAATAAGCTGATTATTGAAGGATTAGAACATGGGCTAGACGACCAAACCCGTGTCCTTTATATTTCCCCTCTCAAAGCCTTATCCAATGATATTCAAATTAACTTGCAAGACCCTATCCAAGGGGTGCGAAATGAGTTGCTGGCATTAGGGCTGCATGATGTTGAGCTTCGTGCATTGGTACGCACAGGCGACACGCCACAATCAGAGCGAAGCAAAGCAATACGAACACCACCACATATTTTAGTCACCACGCCCGAATCTATCTATATTTTACTGACCTCTGAATCAGGTAGAAAGATGCTAAAAACTGTTGAAACGGTGATTATTGATGAAATCCATGCCATCGCAAATAGCAAGCGTGGCTCGCATTTAACGCTTTCCCTAGAGCGCCTTGAAGCGCTGACTAAGCAACATAAACCTACTGCTAAGTTACAACGTATAGGGCTTTCAGCCACACAAAAACCAATAGAATTAATGGCGCAGTTCTTGTTAGGAAAAAGAAAAGAGAAGTGTCATATCATTAACACTGGGCACACAAAAAAGCGCGACTTAGCACTAGAGGTTCCTGATTCCCCCTTAAGTTCAGTGATGTCGAATGACGTCTGGGAAGAAATTTATAAACGTCTTAATTACTTTGCTAGAACCCATAAAACCATACTTATTTTTGTCAACACGCGACGTTTAGCCGAACGTGTTGCTAAGAACTTATCAGAAAGTTTGTCTGGCAGTGATTCAGCCATTCGCTCAGAACATATCGAAGAAAATAATGAAAAAAAGAACGTAGAAAGCCATCTAAAGAACAATATAGAAAATGACTTAAGCAACGAAACAGAACAAGTCATGGCACATCACGGTAGTATGTCCAAAGACAAACGTCATTTAGCAGAGAAACGACTAAAACAAGGCAAACTAAAGTGCCTTGTGGCAACAGGCTCACTGGAATTAGGTATTGATATTGGCGATATTGATTTAGTTGTACAACTTGGTTCACCCCGTTCTATTGCCGCATTTTTACAACGCGTTGGGCGTTCGGGTCATTCGGTGGGTGCAACTTCTAAGGGGCGTATTTTCCCCTTAAGTCGTGATGAGTTAGTTGAAACAACGGCACTGATACATGCTGCAAATAACGGGCAACTTGACCTCATCATTGTCCCTGAAAAACCCTTGGATGTTTTAGCCCAACAAATTGTTGCTGAAGTGAGTAGCAGAGAATGGGATGTAAATGAATTATTTAAGACGTTTTCTCATGCCTACCCTTATCAAAAATTAACACAAAAAAGCTTCACTGAAATCATAAAAATGCTGGCAGATGGGTATTCTACCCGCCGTGGCAGACGAGGCGCTTATATTCATTATGATGCCATTAATGGACGTGTGCGCCCACGCAAAAGTGCTCGTATTGTCGCCTTAACTAATGGAGGCGCAATTCCTGATTTATTCGACTGCGAAGTTATATTACAACCCGAAGGTTTTCGCATTGGAACGATAGGAGAAGACTTTGCTTTTGAAAGCTTAGCAGGCGATATATTCCAACTAGGCAACCGCTCTTACCGTATTTTAAAAACAGAAACAGGCAAAGTATTTGTAAACGATGCTAATGGACTGCCTCCTAACATTCCCTTTTGGTTGGGCGAAGCTTTAGGGCGCACCAATGAGTTATCCCTCGCTGTATCTGATTTACGCAGCAAAGTGGATGAAGCCCTTGATGATAGTATTGAATCAGCCACGGCTCTATTAGAAAGTGAATACACGCTATCAAAACCTGCGGCATTACAGCTAGCTGAATACTTAGCGACCGCTAAAGCTGCACTAGGTTTGCTGCCTAGCCAAAAGGAAATAATTTTTGAACGGTTTTTTGACGAGGTCGGTGACATGCACTTTGTTATTCACTCTGCCTTCGGTTCGCGTATCAATAAAGCCTGGGGTTTAGCGCTACGCAAACGCTTTTGCCGAAAATTTAACTTTGAACTACAAGCAGCTGCATTAGAAGACAGCATTGTGCTATCTCTATCATCGACACATAGCTTTCCAATGGAAGAAGTTTCACGCTATTTAAATTCTAAAACAGTTAAAGATGTATTGATTCAAGCGATGCTTGATGCACCCATCTTTCCCACCCGTTGGCGCTGGAATGCAACTATTTCACTAGCCGTATTACGCAACCGTTTTGGTAAGCGCTCTCCACCCTATTTTCAACGCTCCGATGCTGAAGATTTAATGGCGGTAGTCTTTCCCGATCAAATAGCATGTTTTGAAAATATTGCAGGTGAACGACAAATCCCTGATCATCCTTTAGTAGAGCAAACTGTAAGAGACTGTTTACATGAAACGATGGATATTAATGGCTTAATTAAGGTACTGAAAAGAATTGAACAGGGTAAACTTAATATAACCTGCTGTGATCTTGCATCACCTTCACCCTTGTCTCAAGAAATTATTACCGCAAAACCCTATGCTTTTTTAGATGATGGCGAAGGCGAAGAACGCCGGACTTTAGCCATTAAATCAAAGCCCTTTATGAGTGTGGATGATGCTAAATCATTGCGCCAGCTCGATCATTCTGCCATCGAAAAAGTACGTGAAGAAGCGTGGCCTGTGATTAGAACAGCCGATGAGTTACATGATGCTTTGATGGTCATTGGCTTTATCACACAAGCTGAAAGTACAGACAATCAACAGAACAATGTTTTAGACTTTAGCTACCAGCACTTTTTTGCTGAATTAGTTGAACAAAAACGGGCATGCCAGATTAACCCTAATGATAAATCTGAATCTTTTTGGGTTGCTACAGAACGTTTACATGAGTTCTTAAATATTCTACCCAATGCAAACATTAACCCGAAGCTAAAACCTATAGCCGAGATGACAGCTAATGATAATGCATTATTAGAAATCATACGTAGTCGATTAGAAGGTTTAGGGCCTGTTACAGCAAAAAAACTAACAGAACCACTGATGCTAGAACAAAACAAAATTGAATTAGTTTTGTTAGCATTAGAGCAAGAAGGGTTTGTTATACAAGGACATTTTACCCAAAGCACCGCAGACGTTGAGTGGTGCGACCGACGCTTATTAGCCCGCATCCACCGCTACACCATCACGCGCTTACGAAAGAATGTAAAGCCCGTTAGTGTATCCAATTACATGAGCTTTTTATTTGACTGGCAAGGCTTACTAGAAAAAAGAGAAGGTACGGAGTCTTTAGCTAAAGTTTTAGAACAAATGGAAGGCTACTCCGTATCAGCCAGCGCATGGCAAGATGGCATTATAAAATCCAGAATTGATCTCTTCAGCTCAGATATGCTCGACTCCCTTTGTACCTCAGGCCGTATTAGTTGGTTACGACTAAATGTCGTTGATTCAAAAGATAAAACCAAAAAATCACCCGTCAGTAACACCCCTATTGCATTAATTCAACGTAGGAATTTATCCACATGGAAACGTATCGCAGCTCCCCCTAAAAACTATAATTTAGGTGCTTATGCTCAAAAAATAGTCAACACACTGCAAGATAAAGGTGCATTATTTTTTAGCGATATCGTATACGAAACAGGAATTTTAAGAACACAAGTAGAAGATGCCTTAGGAGAGCTGGTCAACTGGGGGCTTATTACCTCAGATGGCTATATCGGTTTAAAAGCACTCATTACTCCTTCAGCAAAGCGCCCGAAATACAAATCCAGAAGGCGCCACGCCATTTCACCCTTTGATAATGCAGGACGTTGGAGCTTAATCGAACAACAAAATGAGAAAGCCGACGAATCACTTAGCGAAGACAATATGGAGTTTATCGCCACAAATCTATTAAACCGCTACGGTCTAGTTTTTAAAATAATGTTAGAAAGAGAAAGTAACCTGCCACCATGGCGGGACTTACTTCGCGTTTATTGGCGAATGGAAGCGCGCGGAGAAATACGTGGAGGACGATTTGTAGACGGGGTTAGTGGCGAGCAATTCGCCTTACCAGAAGCATTAACTTTATTAAGAAAAATACCTAAACGAGAAGCCAGCGAAAAAATCATCAGCATATCATCCGCCGACCCGTTGAATCTTGTTGGTATTATTTTACCAAATGATAAAATACCTGTGTCGCCGTTGACTCAGATTCTTTTTAAATACGGTTCTCAAATATCAAAAGACAACAAGTAAGCATCAATCTCAGCAACAAAGTTATCTTTAGCCGTTTGAGAAATAAAAGCAGAGGTAAAACTGTTTTTAGCCAAGCGTGTAAATAATGCTTTATCATTATTTAAAATTTCACTCACGGCCTCATAGTTTTGGTTTAAGTAGCCACCAAAGTAGGCAGGGTCGTCTGAGTTAACCATCACTTTTAATCCAAGTTCTAGCATCTTGGGTAGTGGATGATTTTTCATATCATCAACCACGCACAGCTTCGTATTAGATAGCGGACAAACGGTTAATGGAATCTGTTCTTTAACCAAACGCTGAACCAGTTCAGGATCTTTCAGGCAGGTATTGCCATGATCTATACGCTCTACTTTTAATAAATCCAAGGCTTCAATAATGTATTCTGGCGGCCCTTCTTCACCCGCATGCGCCACGATATGAAAACCTTCGTCTCTTGCTTTAGCAAAAACCCTTTCAAACTTGGAGGGCGGATGACCCATTTCAGATGAATCTAAACCGACACCAATAATTTTATCCTTATGAGCCAATGCGGACGCTAAAGTTTCAAACGCTGCATCCTCATCCAAGTGACGCAAGAAGCACATAATAATTCCAAATGAAATATCAAACTGTTTCTTACCCTCAAGCAATGCTGAATGAATACCATTCAAAGCCACCTCAAACGAAATACCGCGATCAACATGCCCTTGAGGATCATAAAAAATTTCTACGTGACGGACAGCTTCTTTACTCACTTTTTCAAGATAAGCCCATGTAAGATCATAAAAATCTTGCTCGGTACGTAAGACATTCATACCCTGATAATAAATATCTAAAAAATCTTGTA
>JAZGFW010000003.1:0-28189 GCA_036479895.1 Cocleimonas sp.
ATGAGTTTTTATGGCTCAGAAGGTATGGGGCTTCGTGCCGACAATCTAAAAACACATACCATTATTGCCGCTTGGGAGTGGGGTTCATACCTAGGCGCAGACAATATGGAAAAAGGCATTCGCATCAAAACCTCCTCTTTTACCCGTCATCACGTAAAC
This sequence comes from Cocleimonas sp., assembly GCA_036479895.1. GTDB lineage: Bacteria > Pseudomonadota > Gammaproteobacteria > Thiotrichales > Thiotrichaceae > Cocleimonas. The sequence continues at coordinate 160 of JAZGFW010000003.1, forward strand.
ATCAGCATGTGTAAGGCTAAAGCAAACGGGCATTACATTAATTCGATGCTAGCTCTGCAAGAAGCGATTACTGACGGTTATGATGAAGCCCTACTCCTTGATGTTGATGGTTTTGTTGCAGAAGGCAGTGGTGAGAATATTTTTGTAATTCGTGACGGTATTATTTATACGCCTGACTTAACCTCAGCACTTAATGGCATCACCCGTAACACGATAATGGAAATTGCTAATGATTTGGGTTATCAACTGGTAGAAAAGCGCATCACGCGAGATGAGCTCTATATTGCTGATGAAGCCTTCTTTAGCGGTACAGCCGCCGAAGTAACACCGATTCGTGAGCTAGACAACCGCCCTATCGGCACAGGTTCACGTGGGCCGATTACCGAAAAACTTCAATCACTTTATTTTGATATAGTACAAGGTAAGGTAGAAAAATATAAAGACTGGTTAACTTATGTAAACACCTAGAAACACAGAATAAAGCATAGACAAAAATACAGACTAAAATACAAAGGTAATCTAGCATGTCACAAGCAAATTCAGATAAAGAAGCAGACTACAAAAAACTGAATCTTACCAATGAAGTCACTATAACAAATAAAGATTTACCCTTGCACTGCCCAACAAATATGTCTGCTCTATGGTGTGCACACCCAAAGGTTTTTCTAGCCATTGAAGATTCAAAAGATGGCATGGCACGATGCCCATACTGTGGCACTTTATACCGTTTACAAAAGTAACACGCTTAACAACTCAATATGCCTTCAAAATTTTTTCACCCACGTTATTGGCTAATCTGGATTGGGATTGGCTTGCTCTGGTGTATATCCCACCTACCTTGGTCATGGCAGATGCTTATCGGTAAAGGCTTGGGGAAACTTCTTTATCTTATCATTCCTAAACGCCGTAGAGTCTCCTGTATTAACCTTCAAATTGCTTTCCCTGATCTCAAAAATAATCAATTAGTCGCGCTAAATAAAGCACACTTTATTTCAATTGCCCGCGCCTTAATGGACTCTGCTTTAAGCTGGTGGGGCAGTAAACGTAAAGTAGCTAGTCTCACCCATATTGAAGGTATGGAACACTTAGAACAAGCCCGCAAAGATGGCAACGTTATGTTGGTTGGCGCGCATTTTACTTCACTCGAAATCGGTGGTCGTATTGTTGCCGCGCACGTACCTATTGACACGGTTTACCGCCCTCACCAGAATGATTTGTTAGAATATATTGTCGCAAAAAAGCGAGCAGCACAATACGGAAAAACTATCACTAAAACAAAGATTCGCCAAATGCTCAAAAGCATCAAAGACGGTAATGTGGCGTGGTATGCAACGGATCAAAACTACCGTTTAAAAGGTAGTATCTTAGTCCCCTTTTTTGGTGAAGATGCACCTACTAACCCTAGTACAGCACGCATATCAAAAATGACAAAGGCACAGGTTATCCCTATTTTTACGATGCGTTTATACGGCAAGGGTGCTGACAAACGCACCGGTTATTTACTGCGTATTTTACCGCCTGTTTCTGACTTCCCAAGTGGTGATGATTACCAAGATACGCTACGTTTAAATCAGATAATCGAAGATCAAATCAGAGAATTCCCCGAGCAATACCTCTGGTCGCATGAGCGTTACAAATTCTATCAATCTGAAAATAGAAATTTTTATAAAGAGTATATCGCCAAGCACCCAAAAAGTGTCTGCAAATGATCATTCAGCGTTACCTTGTTCGCGAAATCATGGTGAGCTTTCTAGGCACGTTATTTATTTTATTATTAATTATCCTCGGTAATACCTTTGTACGCTTACTTAGTGATGTAAGTGGCGGTAGCTTGCCCGTAGATGCGCTAGGTAAGTTAGTTTTACTACAGTCCATCGGCGGCATCATTAAACTTGTTCCCATTGCACTTTTAATTGGCATGATGATGGCATTCGGTCGGCTCTACCGTGACCATGAAATGTCAGCTTTACATGCATCTGGTGTCGGCCCTGAACAATTTTATAAGGGTATTTTCTTATTCGTTTTACCTTTAACACTGGTGATTGCAGGTTTTGTATTTTTCATTATCCCCACTATTGAGCAAACCAGTGATGATATTAAAAATGAAATCAAGCAACGCCCAGAATCAGCTGGAATCCCTGTTGGCGAATTTATGCACGCTAATGCAGGTAATAAAAAAATCACCTTATTTGTAGAAGATATTGATAAAGATAAAGTGGTAATGAAACGTTTTTTTATGCACCTTGATGAAAAGGTAGAAAACACAAACGCGACAGAAGCTAAACAAAGCCTACAAACCCATAATGAAAAAATAATTTCCGCAGGAAAAGCCTTACTTTATATTGATCCAGAAAGTGGCGCTAGAATTTTTAAGGTAGAAGATGGCAGTAGTTATGATAACAACCGACTAACAGGTGAGTTCACCATTTTTAACTTCCGTGAACACGGTATTCATATACCAGCCCTAAAAATATCGCAATCAAAAGACTTAGAAGCTGAGTCTTTTTTGAGCCTCTTAAAAAATGATGACAATGAAAGTCATGCTGAGATTCATTGGCGCTTAGCGCTTATATTCCAAGCCCCTGTTATGGCGTTGCTGGCCTTCCCTTTAAGTTTTACAACGCCACGTGAAGGACGCTTTGGAAAACTGGGAATTGGTATTTTATTATATGCGGTCTATGCCAATTTGATTATTACAGGGCAGTCACTCATTGAAGATGGAAAAATCCCTAACTGGCTGGGATTATGGTGGATTCACCTTGCATTTATATTACTCGCCATTTGGATGATTCATCGACAATATGGTGAGCGCAAGTGAAAACCTTAAATTATTATTTATGGGGGGCAACGCTACAAGGTATTATGATTGCTTGGTTTGCATTGGTAACACTGGCTACCTTTTTTTCTTTTATTGCAGAGTCTGGCAGTACTGACGCCTTGTACACCAACCTGCATGCAGCCATTTATTTGGTCTTTAAATTGCCTAGCGCCTTGTATGAATACTTCCCTATGGCTACCTTAATTGGGGCGCTACTCGGTTTAGGTACACTAGCTGCGAATTCAGAATTTACTGCAATGCGTGCTGCTGGCCTTTCTATTAAACAACTTATTTTCTCTGTTCTCAAATTGGGTTTATTACTTGCTATCGGTATTTTTATTCTGGGTGAGTGGTTAGTACCAGCCTCTGATTTGCATGCACGTAATTTTAAAGCACACTTAAAATCCAAAAATATTGTACTAGTCGGTGGCGCAGGGCTTTGGGTTAAGCAACAAAATAGTATCTTTCATATTGGCAATGTCATTAATGATAATGAGTTAGTTGATATTTCTATCTATACCTTTAAAGATGAGCATAAGGGGTTAAAGTCACTATTAACCAGCAAAAGTGCTAGCACAGAGGGTAGTGCCTGGTTACTAAAGGATGTAGAAACAACCCTATTCGAAGAGACACACATAAGCAAAACACAACAGGAAAGCCTCTTAAAAACAGATTTTATTAACGCACAAATACTCGGGGTAGCTACCGTCGACCCGAGTCAGTTATCCGCTTCTGCACTGACAAAAATTATTAATCATCAAAAAGACAATGACCTAAAGACAGATAAATACGAACTGATTTATTGGAAGCGTTATTCCGTACCTTTATCCGCCTTAGTCATGCTACTACTAGCCATGCCTTTTCTGTTTGGCTCTAACCGTAGCGGCGGCGCAGGCACACGAATATTTATTGGTATTATTGTGGGTATCGTTTTTTACCTTGTTAACCGCTCTATTAACGAACTTGGTATTGTTTATGGGTTCTCCCCTATTATTAGTGCCTTTTTGCCTTCTTTATTATTTATGTCAATTGGTCTTTTTGCAATAAGCCGCATTCGTTAGGGGATGTCTGAACAAGCCCCCATAAATATTGTTAAAAACGGTAGTTCATACCTAAAGAAATAACGGGTAATATTTTAAACTTTTTTAAGTCACTGTCATTTAAGTTTTTTTCTTCCTCAGCAAGCTCACCATTTAAGTCGCTTACATCTGCCTGTTGGCCTGTTTGTTTATCAATAACATTTCCTGTTGTTGATAACTTAGCTTCAGGCTGACCTTGGAATAAAATTCCAAAATCAGTAGTCACACTAAATTTAGCTTTATGATCAACCGCATTTCCCCAGCCTACTCCAATATAAGGGGCTGTACTCTTAAAGCCCACCTTTGTATTCAAAGTAGCATTGGATAAATCATATCGGCGACCACCAATTTCAACATCACTGTTATTAACGCCTGTAGCATTTACATCTATCTTATTTGAATTATTATAAAGCCCTACCGAAAGTCTAAACTCTCCACCTGTTGGGTGATAATCCAATACACCGCCTATACTTTTAAGATCAAGGTTTCCATCATAGTTGATACCATCTTGTTCACCACTCGCATCAAAACTACCGCCATTAATATTAAAACGACCATTTAATTTATCGGTAATACCGTAGGTTAAATCTAAGCCTAGCCCCAAAGTACTTATTTTAGCGCTAAGTCCAAAGTTTCCTGCGTTGCTCTTCTTAGCTTCCGGTGATTTTTTAACCTTAGTTGATGTCTTTTTAACCAGCTTCTTTTTTGATGCCTTATTTAATGTTTTATTTAGTGGTTTCTTCTCAGCCTTTACTGATACTTTTACGGGTGATTTTTTAGCTGATTTTTGAGGTGTTACAGCAGATACACTGGTCATTAAAAATACAGGTGTGATCAGTGCTATTGATAGAATGGTCTTTAACATGGGTAAGCTCCTTAAAATTATTATATTTGGATCTTACTGTATTATTCCTAAACCTAGGGTGAATAAATACTTACTGTTAGTGAATCATGTTCACAAAGTCTTGCAAAGAACCATAAACAGCATAATTAGGTTTTTTTTCGTTAGTTGCCTCAGCCGCAAGGGTTCTTTTCCCTTTTCCTGTTTTAACCAGAACAAATGCCATATTTGCTGACTCTGCTGCTTGAATGTCACCACGGCCATCACCCACAAAAGTGGCTTTTTCAGGTTCTATAGAAAAATGTTTAGAAATCTCTAACAACATGCCAGATTTAGGTTTTCGACAAGCACATCCCTCATCAGGCCCATGCGGGCAATAGCTAATATAATCAATCTTACCCCCAACTGCTTTTAATAGTTTACGCATTTTAGTATGCATTGCTTCCAACCCATCCCTGTTATAGAAACCTCGCGCAATACCCGACTGATTAGTCGCAATGGCAACAATAAAGCCCAGTTCATTTAATCGGGCAATGGCTTCTAAGCTACCTTCTATAGGTATCCACTCTTCTGGGCTTTTGATGTAATTATCTGAGTCATAGTTAATCACCCCATCTCGATCTAAAATAATTAGCTTTTTTGCGGTGCCTTTTTTTATCATTATTAGCGCCCTCGTAGCTTATTTTTGAATGCTCTTTTTTCCGCAAATTCATCACGGTATTGATTCGCTAATTGCACAATTTCATCGGCTGATTTATTAAGGCATTGAGCGTACTGCGTTAGTATGATTCTCATGGTTTCATCATCCACCATTAAGCGTGCAAAGTTAGTTAATCTATCTTGCTGGTTTAAAGTCTTAAACTGCATTCTATTTACATCTACAATTTTAAATTGATAACCACTCTCAGCTTTTTTAATTAAGATATTTCCAGGGGAATAATCACGATGTAATATATTTTTTTCATGTAAAACATAGGTGAAATCTGCAAGGGCTTCTAGAATTTCTCTTCGATTCTCAAAATTTTTATCATTTAAAACAGCACGTATTTCAAAATCATATTCAAAGTGCTTTGAAATATAATAGCTTTTTGATAGTAGAAAGAAGGATGTTTCTTCGATATAAGAAACCGCCTCAGGGCAAAGTTCTGCGCCTATTTTTAGAGAGTACTCATAAGAGCGTTTAGCCTTCGAAGGACGAAAAAAGCGATAAGCAATTCGATTAATAATATTGGGGGTCTTAAAGGCTTTGATAACGTAGTTCTCATTATCAAATGTCACCACCTTAATTTGATTACGCTCATTGTGTAAAATATGTGAAGATGCTTGGAAATATTTTTCGCTATTTTCAATAAAGAGTTTTAAGTGGAGGTAGTCAGGGTTTATTACTGGTGTCATTGTTATTTCTCCCCTATCAAATAAACAGGTGACGCCCCTACTTCTAATGTATTTAAATCCTGACTTTGATTACCATCTCGTGAAATTAAAGTTTTATTTTTCACATCAAGTTTCACTTTGTGTAATGACCAAACGGCCTCAATCGTACTTTCATTTTTCTCAAAGGATACACGATAAAGGCCTGCTTGCTCTTTATAATCAATAAACCTTGCCCCTTGTAACAAAGATAACATTACCTTAAATGCATAATAAGAAGGGTATTTAATTAACTTATCTTCACGGTTATCCACCAAACCATAACCTGATGCAATTAATTGATGCCAATACACATTTTTCACCACCCCAGTGCTTAAGGCAAGCAAATAATATCTCACTAAATAGTTCGCATGACTTTCTAAATCGATACACTCTGTATTACTTGTAGGCGCATAAGGGGCTGTATTTTTAATTGGCCAGTTTGTTTCCGTTATCACAATATCAGATGCACTCTTTGGGCTAAGTCGAAGTATGGCTTGTAAAAAAAATAACTTTTTTTGTAAGTTAAAACCGATTTGCGTATTTTCTGGAGCGCCCCGCCTATCCACATATAGCAAACTACTGCATTCATCAAAGCGTACTTTTTTTAAGTTAAAAAGTGTTCGTACCGTAAAGTAATATTCAAAATCAATAACTGATGCACCCAGTAATACCAACTTAGGATATTGGCGTTGTTTTAAATCATAGGCTACTTTATAAAAGTGCAAATATTCTTCCATTGAGAATATCGCCCATTTTTTACGATTAATTGCATTACCAATTTGAAAACGATTGCTTAAGTGACTAAATTTCTCAAAAACTTCTTGGATAGATTGCTTAGCCAAAGACAAATCTTCTATATGTCGGCGGTCTTGTAAGATATTGACCAATAAATCTTTATCACTAAATTTCTCTGCAAAAGAAACGTATTTTTCAATATTTTCAATATCATGCAAAGGCATACGAATCAGTAAACTGGTAACCTGTAAATCATCTACCAAAGTGCGTGTTTGCTCAGGGCTTTTATCCAAATTAATACTCATTCCGAAAAAAACCTTAGTATCAGGTTGTTGCTTTTTAGTAGGTACAACAAAATAATAAAGTAGCGATATAGGGTAAAAAATAAGGTTTGTTAATAATAACTTCAACGAATCCCAACGCACTTGTTTATAAATCTGTTTTTTTAAACCCTTATCACGAATAATGTCGGGTTGATCTGAGTAGTGATCCCATTTTAATTTCATTTTGGCTTTGAATCAGTTTTTAAGTTTAATGATTTAATCAAAGTCTGTACTTCTTGCGGTGAGTTTTTATAACGAATATATCGGGTTGACTCATAAATACCACGTGTCAAAGCTTCCATCTCTTTGGCGAGATCAGGCTTTGATTTCACAAGATTTTTATTCTCTTGTTCAAAGTAATATTGATACAGTTGTTTTTCTGATCCATCGGCTCGAATACGGTATAAGTAGTCTTTACCAATTATGCTAAGCAAGGGGTTATTTCCATGTTGGATATAAAAACTATAATGCTTTTTTTCATCAAAGTTTTTATCTAAAATATCCCGTCCTGTGGTTGAGTTGATATATTCTACTCCTGTTAAACCAGCAATCGTGGCAGGCATATCAACCGCACTTACAGGATAATCAAAGCGTTTGTGTTTAAGCAATTTTGGTGCATAAATAATCAATGGCGTATGCAATGTTGCTGTTTCAAATACCTGCTCCGCTTTATGCAAATGATCCCCTCTACGGTTAAGCCCGTGATCACCCACAAAAATGAAAATAGTATTATCGAAGTAGGCTTCTTTTTGAGCTAATTCAATGAGCCTTTTTACGCTATGATCTAAAAAACGCTGCCCATCTAGCTCATCTATTTTCCCATCAAAACTGTACTTTAATAAGTTATCTTGGGTTATTTTTTCGCCTAACTCCTGACTTTTTACAAAACCAAAACTCTCTTCAGGAATTGTATTGGGTGAATGATTCCCTGCTAATTGTACGTAGGCAAAAAAGGGATCATTTTGCTTTTTAAGCACATCATTCACTTCACCGACTAAATGTGCGTCGCTTATTCCCCAGACATCATTATGAGGCGAATTAACGTAGGCTTGCTCCTCAAGCTTTGTAACGCCTTCCAAATTTGAAACAACTCCCCGCACATTTCCCCAACTTAAACTGCCACCTATGAAATAAAACTTTTTATAATCTTTTAAAGCGTTTAACACCAATTGTTGATTAACCACCATAGGGTTTCTAGAACTGGTTCTCATATGCTCAACATCTGCAAGTCCTGTTAAAGTCGCCCAAACACCCCTTGCCGTACCCGCATGTGGCGTGTAGTAACGGCTATAGCTTAAGCCACTCTCACTCATCTTTTTTAAGAACGGTGTGGGATTTAAAGGATTATTCGATAGACTCGTTCTCGCATACGAGGTCGATTCACCTAAAATAAAAACAATGTTAGGCTTTGAAAATTGATACTCAGACGCGTGGTTTGGAGTAACTATTCGGGTGAAATTAAGCCTCCCTTTATCTTTTTTCTTCACCTCGAAATAATCTGCAATAGCCTCATAAGTCTCTTTAGTAGCAGCAATATTATATTTTTCACCTTTGTTTTTAAGCGTGTTTTGAAAATAAGTTACGGGGTTTGAAGCTACATAAGATAAAAACTTATCCGAAGAATAAAAAGCCTCACTCCAGCGCCAAGGGTATGCTTCAAATTTTCCATAACCTGTAAAAATAAACGCGAGCGTAAATAAACTATAAACCAGCCACTTACTTTTTTTATTGCTAAAAAACTCATCTCTTGCATCAACAGAAGCATGTATTTTACTAAAAAACTTATACGCTAAAAAAGAAAATACTATAAGCCCCGCTAGCATCTTATAAATGGGATAACCTTCGGACAGCATCGTAAAAGCGTCTTTTATATCATAGAGATACCTAACAACACCAGAATCTACTAGACGCTTAAAAAACTCGTAATGAAAAATATTAGTGGCGTATAAACTGATAATAATAAGATTTACAAGCAGTAAATAAATCAACCAAAATCGCTTACCAAAACCTGATTTAAAAACACCTATATATTTAAAACCGGCAAAAAATAAGATGGGTAATAGAATAATAATGGCAAGCTGTAGATCAAAACGAAAGCCTACCCAGAAAGCGTAGATAAGTTGATTGAAAGAATAGCTTTCAGCATCACTATAAAAATAAGCGACAAAACCCATTCTAAACACAGTAAATAATAAAACCTCAATAAGAATACTGAGGAGTAAAAATTTTATAATTTTTGAATAACTATTCAGCATCAATAATCTCTAGTAAAAAAACCTCTTACTTAATTGTATTTAGCGTTGAGTTTTTATCACTTCTTTGCTTATAGTTTATTAAAAAATCCCCTTTTTCACGCCCTTTGCCAAAACTGCTGGTATAACCCAAACCCTCAACCACAACTCTTGTCTTTGCGCGAGCATCCTTATTCTTCCAGTTTTCAAACTCTATACGAAAAAGGGCAGAATAAAGCTCTGTACGCCCTGTTCCGTGATAGCAATGAATCAAAACAGGGTAATTTTCTTTTTTATCCAATACTTCAAAAAAAGCTTTTAAAGTATTCTTATTAGGGACTTGCCCTGAGGGAATATTAATATGCTGAACTTCAGCACTATTCTTTTGGTTATAAGCCAAAACTGCCTTATCTTCATCATCAATATGAGATTGTTGCGCAGGATTAAGTTTAGTTTGCACGGATGCATCGAGTAGGTTGATGACTGTTTTTATTTTACCCTTTTCAAGAAATGCACCAATTTTATCTGGGGGAATCAAAGCTGATTGATATACTTTTGTGCTACTTCCCGCTTCGCTAACCTCTGCAAACCTAAAATTTAAATATACATTCCAAAGGTAGAATGCCGTACTTAAAACGATTAATAATAAAACAACTCGGCCAAGCCCCTTTTTTAATGTCACTTTTATTATTCCCCATTAATTAACTAGAATTACTAGCCTTACTAAAGACCTTGTATACTTTCTTGCAAAAGGTCGGTCTCTACTAATATCAAAAAACTAAGTCCTGCATTATAATGCAAAATAACGGTAATAATAACCAACTGAAAGAGATAACTCGCAGCCAATGCCATCACTACAAAAAACATTAATAATCGGCCCTTCGTGGGTTGGCGATATGATTATGGCTCAAAGCTTATTTATAAAGCTAAAACAGCAAAATCCGCAAGGCTTAATCGATGTTATGGCACCTGCTTGGAGTGAGCCTATGCTTGCCGCCATGCCTGAAATAAATGAATCTATTGTTATGCCTATTGGTCATGGAGAGGCGGGGTTAAAAAAGCGTTATCAGCTTGGAAAAGCTCTTAGAACAAAGCAATATGACCGCGCCATTATAATGCCTAACTCTTTTAAGTCCGCCCTCATCCCTTTTTGGGCAAAGATTCCTGAACGTATTGGTTTTAAAGGTGAAATGCGTTTTGGGCTAATTAATAAAATGCATATTTTAGATAAATCTGTATTAACAATGACGGTTCAACGTTATGTTGCTTTAGCTGAAGAACCTAGTAAGCGCGCGCCTAGTTATCCTAAGCCCGCCTTAAAAATAGATCAAGCAGATCAAACAGATACATTAGAAGCACTTCAACTTGATACAGAAAAACCAATCTTAGCACTCTGCCCAGGTGCAGAATACGGCCCTGCAAAATGCTGGCCGGCAAAGTATTATGCCGATGTCGCCAACAGAGCTATTGAACAAGGCTGGGATGTCTGGATTTTAGGCTCAGAAAAAGATCAACCAACAGCACAAGAAATTCAAACGATAGTTAACCGTGATAATTGCATATCCCTCACAGGTAAAACCAGCCTGCATCAAGTCATGGTATTACTCTCTCTTGCTAGTCACGTTATTAGTAATGACTCTGGTTTAATGCATGTTGCCGCCGCAGTCGGTACACCTGTGATTTCCGTATACGGTTCATCTGACCCTAGCTATACACCGCCACTCAGCTTTAACTCACAAATAGCCTACTTAAACTTAGAATGTAGCCCCTGCTTTAAGCGTGAATGTCCTTTAGGGCACCTTGATTGTTTAAATAAACTAACGCCTGATTTTGTCTGGGGTTTATTGGAATCTAATTTAGCAGTGGCGATAAAGGAATAATAAGCTAGATGTTTAAAAGTTATGCCGCCCTGTTTCTTCTTGCTTATTCAATTATCATTACGACCAAGCTTGTTTTTGTCTTTTATCTTAGAGACTACTTTGCTGGTTATGCTACAGATACTTTAATCGAAACCGTCTTTCTGGGGTTTCGATTTGATTTTGCACTCAGTGCCACACTGGCTTTCATAGCCACTTTATTTGACTGGAATAAAAAAGCTTTTTTAAGTGTTTCATTGACGTTATTACTGGGTGTTTTTTTACTGCAACTCTCTGATATTATTTATTTTAATGAATCCAGTCGCCACATTGGTTATGAAATTAAAGATGCGCTAACTGACAACGTTAGCCTTTTCATGACAGCTTATAACCAGCATCGTGGATTTACTCTTGCTGGGTTAGCGCTCATTCCTCTATCACTATTATTTATTTTTTCCATTCTTAAAACCCATACAAAAGCAATAAGCTTCTCTAAAGCTTACCTTCCTTTAAAGTTTCTTTTACTCCTTTTAAGTGTGTTTTTTATTCGGGGTATGTTTAATGGCATTCCTTTAACACCTTGGCAAGCCAGTCAAATAGGCGATCAAAAACTCTCTGCTGTCAGCTTGAATGCCTCTTACAATGTTTTATATTCACTGGCTAATAGTGACAGTGAAATAAGCTCGAGTAAGGTAATTAGCATCAGCGATGCTGATATTGCCACGGCTTTCAAACAAATTTACGATCATCCTCAAAAAATAGTTACTCAACACTTAAATAAACCAAATATTGTCTTTTTATTTCTAGAAAGTTGGAATGCTATCGACCTAAAAAGTTACGGGTTTAAACAAACGACTACCCCTTACTTTGATAGTTTATTAAAAAAATCAGTACGCCCCAAAGGCATGATTGCAGGGGGGCATCGAACCACCGAAGGGCTTTTTACCAGCTTAACGTCCTATCAAAACCCCTTAGGCCGCAGTGTTGCTAAAACAAACCTTCAAGACTACAGCTACGCTTCAATTGTTGATATTTTAAATAAAGATAATTACAGCAGTGTTTTCTTTCAAGGGACAGCAAAAGAAACCAGCGGTACGGGTGCTTTTGTACAAAAGCTAGGTTTTAAGCAAAGCTATGGCAAGGCCGATATAGAACAGCGTATTTATTCAGAAAACGCCTGGGGAGTGTACGACCAAGACTTATATAACTTTGCTTTAAAAAAAGTGGCGCAACTAAAACCTCCTTTCGTTATTGGAATTAACGGAGCAACTACCCATGACCACCAGATACCGAAAAGAATAAAACAACAACCGTTTTCTGATGATAAACATCTTAATGACAAGCTCAATGCCTTAAACTTTTCAGATGTCGCCCTCAAAGAATTTATTGAAAAAACAGAGTCACTCTACCCAAACACCCTCTTTGTACTACTTGCCGACCATTGCGGCAGTGTGAAAGGCAGTGCTTTTGAAAACTACCTCATCCCTTTTGCGCTTTACCATAAAAACTTAAAACCTGAATATTATGACTTTTTTGTATCCCAACGTGATGTTGTACCAACCGTTTTAGACTTGTTGTACGGAGATTACCGTATAATCAATAATAGTTTTACAGGCAAGTCTTTAATCAGTGACAGTAATTTTGTGGCCGACTACTACCACAATGGCCTTTTGGGCTGGGTAAAAGAAAACAAAGCGCTAGAAATTAATATCCACACACAAGAAAAGCATTGTTATGCTATAACTGATTTTAATACTCAAAAAAGCCCCTGTGACGATGACTTTTTAGCACTTACTAAACAGGTGCTGGCTTTTACGAATATTTCACAACACTTATTACTATCGGGGAAAACAGATGATTTTTCTGATTATAAAAATCCACAAAGAAGCAAGTAATCAAGAAAACCATGAGACAACTAAAAGCTTATAAAATTAAAGAGTGGTTAGCGCTACAACCTATTGTAGATGCCTTTAAACAATTCAGAAACGATACCAATCTACGCTTCTATTGCAAGCGTATCCCAGATGGGCATTCAAACTTTTTAGCTGAAACTATGCAGCGGAAAAATACGGATAATATTGTTATTGCTATTGCTTACGAATGCCCCGACACAATCTCTTTGTTAATTAACTCATTCAACAAGAACATTAAAAATTCGTTACTCATTATAGTTGATAACTCACCCACGGCAGCAACTCGTCAAAAAATCAAAAAAGTCTGTAATCTTGCTGATATTCCTTATTTTGCACTACCCTCGAACCCCACACGCCATGCTAACCGCTCTCACGGAATGTCAGTTCAATGGTCATACCAAAATATCGTTAAAGCCATTAAACCAACAATATTTACTTTTGTGGATCATGATTTAATTCCTAAAAAAACTTATGACTTCAAAGAAGTTATCGGGAACAAACCTTTTTACGGCGTATTATGGAATAGCACAAAATCTGATGCATGGCAGTTATGGGCTGGGTTTTCTACCTTTAATTATCAGCAAATATCAAAATACAAATTAAACTTTTTATACGATTTTTCTAATGGGCTAGATACTGGTGGAAGAAACTATTTTCCTTTATACCAGTACCATAAAATTAAAAATCTTAATTTTGCATCAAACGTCAGTGTTCACTTTAAAGCCAATATGAACTCATCTATTAATGGCTATATTATGCAAGTGATAGATGACTGTTGGGTACATATGGGCGGTGCTGGTCATCTAGAAAACTATGAGCTTCGACAAGAAGAATTCAATGAACAGATGCAAGCACTCGATAAAATAGGCAATTGGAGTATTCATTCTTCTGAACACTTTACCAATATAGAACCCATTCGCCATTAAACATATTCATAAGAATCAGGATACGAAATGAAACTAAATTTAGGTTGTGGTAATAAGAAAAAAGAAGGTTTTACCGGTGTCGATAAGTACCCCTGTGACGCCGTTGATAAACTTGCAGATTTAACAAAAGAGTTACCTTTTGAAGATAATAGCATTGAAGAAATTTGGCTAGATAATGTTATTGAGCATATTCAAGACATTCCCGCTTTAATGACAGAAATGAATCGAATCTGTCAAAACAAAGCTAAAGTCACCATTATCACTCCTCATTTTAGCAGTGCAGATTCATGGCGTGACCCAACCCACATTCATCATCTTTCCTATTTTTCTATGGACCACTTTGAAAAAATGGATGTTGCGCACTATACGGGGGGTGGCTTTAAAATTATTCATCGAAAGCTTTCTTTTGGCGGGGGAATAATGGGCCTTATCGGTCGAATGTTATTTAAAATGAATCCTAAAAAATATGAAGCAAAATGGTGTTTTATTTTTCGGGCAGGTACTTTAACCTATACCTTAGAGGCTCTAAAAACAAAGTAAGGTTATTACCCAAATCCCCAGATAAAAACACGAATATAGCACAAGTATTTTGCTTTTCTATCTGGGGGTTTGGGTATTACTCAGCCAAAACTGATTGATAAAGATGTACATAAGCCTCCACCATTGCCGAGGTAGGATAAGCCTCTACAGTTTTTCTCGCGTGAATACCAAGTTTTGTAAGTTGCTCTCTACTTTCATTATCGTTAAGCAACGTTGCTAACTGTTCAGCATTATCTGCCTCACAAACAAAGCCGTTTTTGCCTTGATCTATGAGCTCATAATTTCCGCAATTTTTGCTCACAATAACTGCCCGCCCAGATGCCATTGCCTCTAGCACCACATTAGGCGCAGGGTCATAAAAAGCAGGATGAACTAATAAGTTACACACGCCATAATAATCCTGTACCTGTGTTTGCAACCCTGCAAAAGTCACACGATTTTGTATACCAAGTTGTTCACATATTTTTTTGTACTTACGTGTTTGCTTATCCTTGCCTACTACAATTAAATTCCAATTAGGAGCCAATGGCAATGCGCGTAGAATTGTTTCCAGACCTTTTCGTTGAAAGCCTGAACCTACATACAAGGCATAGTTTGCCTCTTCATTTAAACCCAATGATTTACGTAATTGGGCTTGTTCTTCTTTGCTAACAAAGGGGAATGTTTTTAAATTAATACCATTGTAAATAACGTCTAATTTATCTTCTGGAACATCAGGGTAATGCTTCAAAATATCACGTTTTATTTGCGGTGCATTACACACTACTTTTTTTAAATCAGGGTGATGAAAAAGTGCTTTTTCTGCTTGTAAAATAGCATTGTGATAAAGACTATAGTCCCAGATTATTTTTTGAAACCATGACGCTTTTTGTTTGCGAATACGTAACCACTCTTTATGTACCCCATCTCCTGCTCGATAGATCTGACAACCCGGTATACGCTCATGAGATTGTACTAAGTCAAAATTATGTTGTTTTAGCAATCCACGAACATCAGCATTAAAGTACTTTAGCTTTGTATGTCTAAACCAGCCTCTTTTTTTACACAAAAACACCTTAAAGCCAGCTTTTTCTTGTGATGCCCATTTCTTCGTAATCAAGCTAACGTCCATTTTATAATACGCATGCAAGCCTTCTAGAATACGCGCAATGATTCGTTCAGCTCCACCATCAGGGCGATAACTGCCACGTATAATAACCAGCTTTTTTAGTGCCATATCTAAGGTTGCCATTTGGAGATAATTAAAGGATTATAGCCTGTCAGAATCCTAAGCTATGCGCAAGGAAACACCTTTGATTTCTTCACTATCCATTGTTTACATCACGCTAAATGCAGAACAATACTTACAAGAAAGCCTAAGGGCATCAAAGCAGTTAAGTGAACATGTATTAATTGTAGACTCTGGTAGTACCGACAAAACGCTTGAGATTGCTCAATCATTAAAAGTAGATATTATCAAACAAGAGTGGCTTGGATTTGCGGGACAAAAGCAACTGGCTATTGATAAAGCCAAAACTGATTGGGTACTATTTTTAGATGCTGATGAGGTTTTATCCATGCAAGCCATTGCAGAAATAAAAACCGTATTTCGCTCAAAAACACCTGATAGTTTCGCCTTTAGCCTCCCCCGTGAAAACTGGTTTCAAGGTAAAATTATTCGTCATGGTAGTTGGTGGCCAGATCGAGTAACTCGGCTTATTCATCGCAAACACGGGGCTATCAAACAGGTGAAAGTCCACGAGAGCTGGCAAACCACCGAGAACATCATTCAGCTTCAATCCCCGATTAAACATTATTCTTACCAAAACTACAGCCAACTAATATTAAAGGCAGACACGTACTCATCACTGGCTGCAGAGCAACTCCATGAGAATGGAAAGCAAGCAGGAAAATGGGCTCCATTAACACATGCGATTGCCAGTTTTATTCGTTTGTTTATTTTAAAACAAGGTTTTAGAGATGGTATTGAAGGCGCTGCAATTGCCTATACAACCGCCCTTGCATCGTTTATGAAATATGCAAAACTACAAGAACTACAACGCAATAGAAAATAAACGAACTTACTTTAAAAAACGTCTATTTTCCTTCATTACACGAAGTACTTTTTGACTGTTATTTACAGCACTCTCATCCAACTTATAACTTTTTCGCTCTCGAATTTCATTATTGAATAATTTATCGGGTGTGTTTGAAAAAACATAAACCAAGTCATCGGTAATAATGGCATTTTTAGTCCAACTTGCGCTCACCACTTGCTCTCTTGAATAACTATTATCAAAAATATTTTTACCATTACTGTAATCACTAGCTGGATTTTTCACACCGATTAACGTTAAAAGTGTCGGCACAATATCTACATGACTTGTTAACATTTCTAGCGAGTTCGTCCTCCCTTTAGTGGGAAAATTCACCGTATTCTTAAGTGATTGTGGCAACTTAATAAGCATTGGCACATGTGTTTGTGCAGATGAGAAGTTAGTGTTATGACCTATGTAGCCGAATTCAAAAAACTCCTGCCCATGGTCAGAGGTAAATATAATTAAGGCATCATCATATAAATCTTTTTCCTTTAATTTATCAATCATTTCACCAAAAAGCTTATCGTTATAGTACACAGCATTTTTATATTGTTTTTTTACATTTCTAAGTGCATCACTACCCGCCTTAATGGTCAAGTAGTTGACCTCATCAAAGCTCGCTTCAAATGGGTTAGTCGTTTTAGGAAAAGAATAACCATGCGGAGCATCTAAGAAAACAAATGAAAATAATGGTTCTGTTGAATGTTGTTTTTCTACCCAGCTTTTAAAGTAATCACTAGATTGTTTATCTTTCTCCCAAGGAAGACCGACAAAATCATCTTTGACGCTATCCTGTATTTTGACATAGCACGTTTTTATAAACTCTGGCCAATTGGTATTGGTCGATGAAACTATCTGTATGTTGTACTTTAGCTGTTTTAAAACATCAAATAATACAGTCCCTTTATTAGCATCCAAAAATGAAAACCAATAGGCTGAATTCAGCCCATACATCAAGGAAAAAATACCAAAACGTGTGGCATTTCCACCGCTATGGTGATTATTTAATGTGATTGATTCTTGCTTAAATGCTTCTAATCGTGGCGCACCTTTTTCGTCTAAGGCTGATAGCGAGACTGAATCACTGGCAAAGATAAAGATATTAAACTTTTGAGGATTGTTACTCATTTCAATAGGTGATAAAGGGTATTTAATGCTAGCGTTTAACTCAATGGTATTTTTAACGATAGCCTTGGGTTTATAATTAAAGTTCTTTCCAACAAATGAGTTAAAGGTAAAGGGTTGGTAAAGTGGGATAACTTTAAATTTTGTTAAAATAGTCTTTTTAGCAAATAATGAGGAAAAACCATAGGCAACCTTGTCCCCTAAAAAAAGAACAAAAAGAGGCACAATCATTACCTTATTTAAGCGAGAGTTTAATCTAAACTTTTGATCATTTTCAGTACCTAAAATTCTTTTAATTAAAAGGTATTCCAGTGCAATGAAAGCAATAATAAGCATTATAAAAACGATAACCGGTGTCATACCAGCTTGTATGGAATCTAAAGCATCAGGTGATGTTAAAAGGTTAAGAACCATGCCATTAATATGAAACTTAAAGAGTTTATAAATGAAAAAATCGACCAACAAGCTTAGGTTAATTAATACAAAAATAAACCCTGATAAATATAAACCAAACTTACCTGTAAACTTAAATACGAATAGAAGTAAATATAATAGACCGTAAATAAGGGTTGCAGTCGAGATAGCACCTAAAAAAGTGAGAAAAAAATCAACAAGCTTGTAATTATTATTGTATTGTAAAAAAAGTAAAAATATTACAATGGTTAGTAATAAGTTAGCCTTAAAAAACAGTGAGAAGTTTTTGTTTTTAACCATTTCGCCCAATTAACTAATATAAAGAAACCTTTGCACGAATCAGGTGACGAGTAAAAATGCCTAATATTTCACTGCTTTTCGTTGAAAAACTTGCTAATAACCCGTTATTAGCTTCATTTCCCGCCTCAATCAGTAAAATATTAACCTATTTTTCTTTCGCCACTGACTCGTGCAAAGGTCTCATAAAAAAACATACATGTTAAAACATCTCATTATAAAAACAAGCTCCTTAGGTGATGTCGTTCACATGCTCCCCGCAATTACCGACGCAGCAACTATGGTGCCTAATATTTCTTTTGATTGGGTGGTTGAAAAAGGCTTTGCTGAAATTCCTGCATGGCATCCAAGTATTAAAAAGGTTATCTCGGTAGAAATTCGCAAGTGGCGTAAACAGCTTTTAAAACAAACTACACGAACAGAATTTAAAGCCTTTAAAACAGATATTCAACAAACGCAGTATGAAAAAGTTATCGACTCTCAAGGTTTAATCAAAAGCGCTTTTATTGCACGTTATGCCAAAGGCGAAAGGTGGGGTTATGATAAGAACAGTATCACCGAGTCGCTTGCAAGCAATCTTTATCACCACACTGTTGCCGTACCTTTTAAGGAACATGCAGTAACAAGAAACCGGTTAATATTGGCAAAAACCTTAGGCTACTCTATTGAAACACTTGAGCTGGATTATGGCATTGCGAGTAACCCCTCTTTTCAAAATGAAATCACAAACTTATCTGAAACCTTTGATATTCCTAATAGATATATCATTGCCTTACACGGAACCAGCCGCAAAGATAAAGAATGGCCTATTGAGCACTGGGATAGGTTTATTAAAGTCGTTGAAGCTACAAACACTTCTGTATTACTCCCCTGGGGGAACAAAGAAGAACAGGCACGTGCAAATGCACTCGCTGAAAAAAACAATAAAACTTTTGTTCTACCTCGCAGCTCTTTAACCACGCTAGCAGGACTCATCCGAAATGCATCCGCTGTTATCGGTATGGACACGGGCTTAATGCATGTCGCTGCTGCCTTTAATAAAAAAGGCATTGCGCTCTACCCTGCAACCCAGCCAGAATTAACCGGTGTATTATCTGCCACACAGAGCATTGAAAGTATTGGTGGTGATGATGCTTTAGATGCCGATGCAATTAATGCTAAAATGCTGGCTCTCCTTTAATTTGAATTTGGGCTAATAACGGGCTATCTATGACATCATTCTCAAACAGTGTTGCCGAACATCAAAGCGTCATAAGTGACCTCGACGAACACTGTCAGGCTGATATCCAATCTACCTATGATGTAATACTTGCTACTTTTAATGCAGGCAAGAAAGTTCTTATTTGTGGCAATGGTGGTAGTGCCTCAGATAGCCAACACATCGCCGCTGAATTTATGGTGCGTTATGAAAAATTTCGCCAAGGCTTACCTGCTATTGCGCTAACCACTGACACTTCTATTCTTACCGCGCACCCTAATGATTTTGAGTTTGAAACTGTCTTTGCGCGCCAAGTCGAAACCTTAGGGCAAGCAGGTGATTGCTTAATTGCCATTACCACATCAGGTAATAGTGCCAATATATTACACGCGGTAGAATCGGCAAAAACAAAGCAAATGCACACCATTGGGCTAACGGGAAATGATGGCGGAAAGCTTATCAGCCAAGTCGACCAAGCCGTAGTAGTACCCAGCAAAGTCACCGCCCGCGTTCAAGAAGCCCATATTTTAATCGCCCACTGGTGGTGCCAACAAGCGGACGAAGCATTCGCTGGATCAGGGGAATAAGCACACGATGAAAATTAACTTGCCTGACTTTTCAAATGCCACGGTTTTGGTTGTCGGTGATGTCATGTTAGATCAATATTGGTATGGCAATACCCGTCGTATTTCACCCGAAGCACCTGTACCCATTGTGCATGTACGTGATGATGAAATGCGCGCAGGCGGTGCGAGCAACGTGGCTTTAAATATCACCGCTTTGGGAGCAAAAGCAAAATTACTAGGGATGACAGGTGATGATGATAATGCTGAAAAGCTGGAAGCATTGTTATCTAAACAACAGGTTGAGTGCCACTTTGAAAAACACCCCGATCACGATACTGCCTTAAAACTACGGATTATTGCTCAGCATCAACAAATGATCCGCCTTGATTTTGAAGATGATTTTAGCGAAGTTAATAAATCATCATTACTTAAGCGCTTTGAAAACTTGCTTGAAAACACCGATATTGTGATTTTCTCTGATTACAATAAAGGTACTTTAAGCGATGTCAGCGCTATGATTGAACAGGCTAATAAAAAAGATATTCCCTGTATCGTTGACCCAAAAGGTACTGACTTCGCGAAATACAGCGGCGCAAGTCTTATCACTCCCAATTGGTTAGAGTTTGAAACCGTTGTCGGTACCTGTAAAGATGAAACCGACCTTTATGCAAAAGGTCAAACACTCCGTAACTCACTGTCACTTGATGCATTATTGGTTACGCGCGGTGAAGACGGCATGAGCTTAATTCGTCAAGATAAGCCGCTTTTCAACCTGCCCACCTACGCGCGTGAAGTATTTGACGTAACAGGTGCTGGTGATACGGTTATTGGTACGCTTGCGGCATCTCTCGCTGCAGATTCTGATATAGAAAATGCCGTAGCATTGGCAAACTTAGCCGCTGGCATTGTAGTACGTAAACTCGGTACAGCAACCGCATCCCTAGCAGAAATTCATGATGCGCTAAAACTGGCTGATGAAATTGGCTACGGCGTAGTGAATGAAGATGAGCTAGAACAAGTGATTCAAATCTCTCACAATCGTGGCGAAAAAATCATAATGACCAATGGCTGTTTTGACTTAATGCATACGGGACACATTGATTACTTGCAAAAAGCACGTGAGCTAGGTGACAAATTAGTCGTTGCGGTAAATTCTGATGAATCCGTAAAGGTATTAAAAGGTGAATCTCGACCCATCAACACCTTACAAAACCGTATGACAATGTTGGCCGCACTTGAATGTGTAGATTGGGTAGTCCCTTTTACGGAAGAAACGCCTGAACGACTCTATTGTAAAGTATTACCCGACGTTATTGTAAAAGGTGGCGACTACAAGCCTGAGGATGTTGTGGGTGGTGATTGTATTAAAGCTCAGGGCGGAAAAGTACAAATTATTGATTTTGTGGAAGGCCAATCGACCACAAAAATTATTGAAAAAATTAAAGGGTAGAATTCATGATTATCGTAACAGGTGGCGCAGGATTTATCGGTAGCAATATTGTCAAAGCACTCAACGACAGGGGTATTGAAGACATTATCGTAGTTGATAATCTTGAGAACGGAAAAAAGATGTTAAATATCGCCAACCTTAACATTGCCGATTATATGAGCCGTGAAGACTTTATCGAAGCCATCAAAGACGATAAAGATTTCGGTGGAGATGTTCAGGCGGTATTCCACGAAGGTGCTTGTTCATCCACTACTGAGTGGGATGGGCGCTTTATTATGGATAATAACTACGAATATTCCAAAGCGTTATTACATTGGTGTGATGCACACAATGCACAATATTTATATGCCTCTTCAGCTTCTGTTTATGGCGCAGGTACTGTTTTTAAAGAAGCACGCGAGAATGAAAACCCGATTAATATGTACGCCTATTCAAAGTTTCAATTCGACCAATATGTGAGACGTTTTCGAAAAACAGCAAAATCACCTTCGCAAATTGTCGGCTTTCGTTACTTTAATGTGTACGGTCCACGTGAACAACACAAAGGCACCATGTCAAGTACAGCCTTTCATTTCCATAACCAGATTGGTGAGACAGGTATAGCCAAGTTGTTTGCAGGAATTGACGGTTATGAAAATGGTGAACAACGTCGTGATTTTGTTTATATCGATGATGTTGTAGATGTCAATTTATGGTTTTTAGATAACCCCGATAAATCAGGTATTTTCAACTTAGGAACAGGCTCTTCACAATCCTTTAACGATATGGCGAATGCTGTGGTTAAGTGGCATGGTAAAGGCGAGTTAACCTACATCCCCTTCCCAGATCATTTAAAAGGGGCTTATCAAAGTTTTACCGAAGCTGATATTAATGCACTGCGTAAAGCAGGTTATGAAAAAGAATTCAAAAACGTTGAGGCTGGTGTGGCTAACTATTTGGATTGGCTAACTAAATCTTAATTTACATTCTTAGATAACCAGCCCCACGGATAACTGATGCCCTTTCTTAAAAATACACATGTTTATGCGTTTGTGTTTACGGCTATTATTGTCTCATTTCTTAGCTTAACGCGATTTTTTAGCCTCTTATATTTTGGCGATAGCCATGATATTAAAAATAATATCTCAGTACTGGATGACCTATTCATCGTAGGCTTAAAATTTGACCTTCGTATTGTAGGCATCGTATTACTGCTGTTTGTTTATATCCCTTACCTATTGCTTTTTTGGCAAAAAAATAAAGAAAGCACTCTACGCTGGGTAAGATTCATTCTTAGCTTTATGTTGGCCTGTATCGTCTCACTTGCCTTTGTTGATATTGGTTACTTTGTCTTCTTTGGCACACCTATAGACATATTAATCTTTGGCTTATTAGAAGACGATACTACTGCAGTGATTGAAAGTGGGCTGAGTGACTCACGCCTACTGGTGATTGGCTTAATCGGGTTACTCACGACTGTATTCATTATTTGGCTTTATTTAAGGCTATGCAAATCACTAATTTCCAAGACTAATTCACAATTTCACTTAAGTAATAGTTATTGGCCTTTACTTATTATTATTCCTACTCTTCTTATTGCCGCAAGAGGAAGTCTGGGTACATTTCCTCTATCACAGAGGCAGTCCTCAATAAGTAATAGTAGCTTTATAAATTCATTGACTCAAAACGCTATTTTTCACTTAAAATATGCTTATAGCTATAGAAAGAAGAACGACTTTAATAAAACACCTGCACAAATTTTATCAGAAGCAAAGGTTAAGGATATTAATGAGTTAATACTTAAAGCTGGCTTTAATGACTCTCAACCTTTACTAATACAAACACCCACCAATACACTGCTTGAGAAAAAACCTCCCCATGTTGTTTTTGTACTTATGGAGGGTTGGTCAAGCCATATAGCTTTAAATAATTCAAACAAAAACCCTGTGCTTGGGCGCTTTAAAAAACACGCTGAAGAAGATTATTTCTTACCCAATTTCTTTTCCAATAAGTACGGCACCAACCCTAGTATAGAAAGCATTTTACTCAACTCCCCTATTACGCCTTTATCCCAATCTAAGGCGTACAAAACCTCATTTTTGCTATCTAATATTTTACCTTTTAAAGAGAATAATTATAAAATATCCTTTATTAGTGGTGGTTACAGCTCATGGAGAAATCATGATGCTTTTTGGCCAAAGCAAGGCTTTGACCAGTACATTGATCGATCTCTTATTGAACAAAAATATAAGGTAAC
Source organism: Cocleimonas sp. (assembly GCA_036479895.1). Taxonomy (GTDB): domain Bacteria; phylum Pseudomonadota; class Gammaproteobacteria; order Thiotrichales; family Thiotrichaceae; genus Cocleimonas. Next base: position 24,199 of record JAZGFW010000003.1, read on the forward strand.
TTCAGATAACCCTTGGGGTGTTTATGATGAATATCTCTTTAAATATCTGCAAGATGATCTAATTAAAAGTACCCAACCTTCGTTTAGTTTTATTTTAACAACCAATAATCACCCGCCTGTACGGTTACCACCAGGGCATACTCCTCCTGATTTTAGTGCCAAAGCATTTGGTTTTAGCGATGATGATAATGACAAAGAAACGATGCTCTCAGCTTATCATTATCAAACTGATGCATTAGGTCGATTTCTAGACTGGTTAAAATCTAGCTCCTTAAAAAATGATGTGATTGTTGTCGCAACGGGGGATCATGTTTTAAAAGGTTTTAATGATTATTCCAGCAATCAAAAACAGTTCCTACGATACGCCGTACCTGCTTATTTTTATATTCCTAAAGGTTATAACCCTCTTGTTACTAGGCCGAAAGAAACGATAAATAGCTTATATGGATCACACTCTGATTTATTTCCTACTTTATTTGAGCTTTCTCTTTCAAACACCCAATATTTTTCATTTGGTCAAACATTAATGGAAAAAACCAAGAACAATGCTTATGGTTGGATTGATAAAAAAGCATTTATTGTAAAACAAGGGGTTATTAATTTACAAACTAGCAAACTACATTTATGGAGTAATCAAGATAACACGCTACTAGATAATAAAGGAATAGCGCTATCAACAAAGCAAGTTAACGTTATTGAACAAGAAAAATATCGTCGTCATCTCAAAGAATGGTTGCTATACAACAATAGCATCGAGACATTAACTAAATCATTCTTGGTTGGTGCCCTTAGATTACGCAAACAAATACAAAAAGAAAGTAGCAATTATTAAAACCAAAATAATAATGAAAAAGCTACCTAAACGTGTGGATGAAATTTCTTCTTCCACCTTCTTAACCGCTTTATTGCGTAACTTTTCAATATGCTTTTCTATTGGCATAGCTTCTAACTTGCCTTTATAGCTAGCCACACCACCACGTACATTAATCAAAGGAATGAGCAAATCAATATTAGCCCGAGCAACTAAGGCATTTTGAGTGGGTGACAGATGGTCTGCGCCCTTTTTTTTCTTAATAATCTCATCGCGACACGCTGCAAGCATTTCATCGTAGCTCTCTTTTAGCATGTCTCTATTTCGCTGTAATGAACGTTGTAGCTCATGTAAAGAAGCACTACCGGAGGGGCGCATGATTCTAATCAAGTAATCATTGCCCTTGATGCTCATCTTTAAGCTACCCGATGGGGTAGCTAAGAATTCTTGACTATCATCGTATTCTGCACTCATTTCTTTTGTCTACAAGGTTCGCTAACCAAGGTTAGAGGCGAGGTATCTAATCTTGCAGCTGTTATCTGCCCACCCCAAACACAGCCTGTATCGAGTGCGATGACATTATCATCTTGATAATATCCGAGGCTTGACCAATGCCCGAAAACGACTTGAAGCGGTAATGATTTTCTATTTTTTATTAAAAACCATGGCACATGTTTAGCTGATTTTATTTTCTTTGTTTTGATTTGTGGTGGCTTATTTAATTTAAAGTTAAGCGACATGCTTTTAGCATTACAATAACGCATGCGAGTAAAGGCATTTAGAATATAGCGGTGTCGTTTATATGATGTTAGATCATCTGACCAAATACGGGGCTTATTACCGTAAACATAACTGATCCATTCTGCCACATCATTACCGCGCAATTCGGCTTCAATTTCATGAGCATGTTGTTGCGCTTCGGCTAAACCCCATTGTGGTGAAACTCCTGCATGAGCCATACAAAACCCCAGCTCTTCATCAACATGAAAAACAGGCTGGTGGCGCAACCAATCAACTAACTCTTCTCGATAAGGTGAGCCTAGTAATTTTTTCAATGACCGACTGGGCGGAAGGACACAATAATGCATCGCAATCAAGCTAACATCATGATTACCCAAAACAGTGATTGCAGAGTCACCCAGACTCTTTACAAAACGTAAGGTCTTTAAAGATTTTTTGCCCCGATTCACTAAATCACCCACAAACCAAATTTGGTCATTTTCAGGTGAAAAGTCGAGTTTTTCAAGCAGGCGCTGTAACGAATCGTAACAGCCCTGCAAGTCCCCAATTGCGTATATTGCCATAGTTTAAATTATACAGTGAATGAATAACCCTTGTACCGTTTATCATAAAAATCATTTAGTAAACAATCATTTAAGTTACGTTCATTTTCACTGTGTTAAAGTTATTGAACACTAATTTTATAATAAGAATAATGACAACAAGCTTAACAAGAAAAAAAAGTGATAACCCCTTAATTTTAAATGCTGCAAATGCTTATTTAAGAAAAAGACTTCATTCTCAGGTAACCCCTTTGAATAACAACATTGAGTCTAAAGATTCTGAGTTTTCACGTCCTAAACTACTTCACTTTTATCGTCAAAAAGATGAAGCAAACCGCCTCCTGTCTGAAGTAAAAAACCTTGTGCATGACAATATTAATCCATCTGAGATTTTGATTGTCACTACTAGTGTTTCAACAAAAAGATCCTTAGTCAGTTTGATAGAGAATACCTTAGGGGTGACTTGCGAAGCTTTGAATGCTTCTAATACAAACCGACATACCAATCAAATAGGTATTTGCACATTGAGCTTTTTACAAAACCATATGCTGACAGCACCGTATATTTTTATTACAGGCTTAAATCTTTTAGCTGCCAGCGAAACACAATTTCATGATGAGCCTGAAAAAGAACAAGCCTTAATCGTTAAAAACTCACGTCAACTTGCCATGGCAATGACGCGCGCAAGAAAAGAATTAACCTTGTTTATAACTAGTGACAAAGTACCAACAGAGTTTATTTCTCACCACTTCCATACACCTACCAATGATTCAGAAACTAAAGCTGAAGTTCGCTATCTTCACGGATAAATCTAGTACTTAACCATTATAATTTTGGTATCAGCGTTTCTGTGTGTTTCTCATCAAGGCGTGACACGAAACTAATGACTAACCCTTTAGCAAATGGTGCAACGCAAAGGCGAGTATCACTGAAATGCCCAAGGGTTGGTTTGTAAGCGTCTGTGGTGATGTTGCACTTCTTATGAAAGGTCGTTGCACTTAGTGGATTACCACTTTCTGGCTCACTGTACCCATCAAACTTTTATTGTGGAGTACTAGCGCTCCACAAAACGCCTGATTTAATGTATTCTATGCTCTTTTATGGTGCATAAGGAGAATATCTAATGAAGATGATAACCGCTATTATCAAACCTTTTAAACTGGATGACGTGAGAGATGCGCTATCTGATATTGGGATACATGGATTAACCGTAACTGAAGTCAAAGGTTTTGGGCGACAAAAAGGCCATACCGAGCTGTACCGTGGTGCTGAATATGTGGTTGATTTTCTCCCTAAGCTCAAACTAGAAACAGCCGTTTCTAGTGACGTTCTCGATCAAGCAATCGAAACCATTATCAAAGCAGCTAACACCGGTAAAATTGGCGACGGTAAAATATTTGTTACCAATATTGAACAAACCATTCGTATCCGTACCGGTGAGACTGGGCAGGAGGCGCTTTAAACATGGCTTCCGCAACCTTCAATAAAACCTTTTTTTTAAGCTTCTTTGCACTACTCCTCACTTTCTTTCCTTTTTTTACACACGCTGATGAATTAAATGCTGCCAATACTGCATGGATTCTTAGTTCTACCGCCTTAGTCTTATTTATGACTTTACCCGGCCTAGCGCTATTTTATGGTGGATTGGTTAGAAAACGTAATATCTTATCTATCCTCATGCAGTGTTTTGCCATTGCGGGCATTAGTAGTATTTTGTGGGTAGCCGTGGGTTACAGCATCGCCTTTGATGAAGGTAACCCTTATTTTGGTGGATTTGGAAAAGTCTTTTTCAATGGCGTAACCGAAGGCGCCATGTCGGGTGATATTCCTGAATCTTTATTTGCTATGTTCCAAATGACCTTTGCCATAATCACCCCCGCACTAATTATTGGTGGCT
>JAZGFW010000004.1:0-3509 GCA_036479895.1 Cocleimonas sp.
AAAAAATAAAAGGCAGACTAGCCAAAGCCAGACGTACGCTGAAAAAAGACAAGACCGATGAAGCACAAGCTAAATCCTTAGGCTTCCACCAAGAAGCAATTAAAGCGTATGAGGCCGATGTACTTTGGCGAGAAAAAGCACAAGCTAGCTTATTACCCAACTTGAAAACATACGACACCGCTATCCAAACTACCATTGGGCTTCGCTTGCAAGAACGTTTAACAGACGTGCAGGCTAAAGGTGTTGCTAGTTGCCTTTCAGTTCATAGGAATATTTCTTTAGAATTTTAGTGAGCTTCCCATCCAAGTGTTTTTTGGATGGTGAACTCAATTATTAGAATGAACATAGTGAATCGTTAGTGAGCTTCCCATCCAAGTGTTTTTTGGGTGGTGAACTCAATTATTAGAATGAACGTAGTGAGTCGTTAGTGGGCTTCCCATCCAAGAGTTTTTTTGGATGGTGAGCTCAATTATTAGAATGAACGCAGTCGTTAGTGAGCTTCCCATTCAGGTGTCTTGGATAGTGAGCTCAATTATGTCGACGTTTTTTAAATAATATCTCTTGATTCTCAACCAGCATCGACACATTCTGCAGAGATGTAGCCAATGTACTTTCTGGCTCTTGGTTAGCTTAAAATCAGTCCCGTATAGTTTTTACACAAATACCTTTTTATTCACATGGGTTATGATAAAATACCTCATTTTATCCAAGTTAAACAACCACTTAATCTAAATAAACACCAGTTACACTCTGATAACAGTAGTATTTGCTTAAATACTACTTTAAGTGCCAGTAGGAAATAAACAATACTCAAGGATCGAATATTGAAATTATTAACTATAATTTTTAGTTTTGTAATATTGCTTGCAAACACTACAGTAATGGCTGCGCCGTATAAAATACTTCCTCTGGGTGATTCAATCACCAGTGATGGTGGAGATTCTGCTTACAGAGATGAGCTATATGACAAGCTAACTACTGCTGGTTATGATTTTGAATTTGTGGGAAGCCTTCCAGATGATGATACACTAACTAATGGAACAAAACATGAAGGGCACTCTGGTTGGCGAGCTGATGAAATCAATAATAATTTAGCAGGCTGGCTAACAGGTTATGGTATTGATTTTGCACTTATTCATTTGGGTACAAATGATATTATTCAGGGGCAAGGGAATCAAACAACCTTAAATGATTTAGAAGCTATTATTGATAAGCTTCAAACTGAAAATCAAAATATTACAATATTTGTAGCAAAGATAATCCCTCTTTTTTACCTTGAAAGTGATCATGTTATAGCTGTTGACCAAACCTTTGGTTTAAATAGTCTCATAAATGGGATTTCGGATAAAAGTACCTCCACATCAAAGGTTATCGTGGTTGATCAACATACTGGTATGACACTTGTTGATGATCTTTCTGATCGTATTCATCCAAATGGAACTGGCGAAGAGAAAATGGCTCAAAAATGGTTTGATGCACTTCAAACTGAAATATCTCAACCGAGCGAAACCAACCTAGAGTTTCAGCAACAACCTCCATCAACAGCCTATCGTGGGGATACCATTACAATTGTTGCTAACTCTTCAAATTCAGATGGTAATATTACCTATTCAACCTCTTCGACAACAACATCAAATATTTGTAGTGTGGGAGTAACCTCAGGAGAGGTCGTAATAGCTACAACTGCGCCAATAGGCAACACCTGTATAGTGAAGGCAACTATTACCGCTTCAGGTAATTATGCAAGCAAAACAATTACTGCTAATACGATAACTATCGTACAGCAACAACAAAGCATCAGCTTTAACGCTCCTACAACAACGTCATTAGATGCAGACTTCTCAGTGACAGCAAGCAGTACATCAAATTTAGCCGTGGCAATAAGCTCTTTGACAACACAGGTGTGTACGATCAATTCAAGCACGAATAAAGTAACACCAATAAAAACTGGAGATTGTCGCTTACAGGCAACCCAAGCAGGGAATAATATCTACCCTCCTGCAAACCCTGTTGATCGCTCGATAACAATTACAAAAATTAATCAACAAATAACGTTTGCAAGCAATACACCAACCAGTCGCAAAATCACTGATTCAGCTTTTGTTATAACCGCAACCAGCACTGTAGGGCTAAATGTAACAGTAAGCTCTTCTACCACAAACATTTGTGAAATTAACACAGCAAAAAAACTAACGCTTAAAAATGCAGGGGTTTGTCGATTAGAAGCAACTCAAGCGGGTAATAATAATTATGCCTCTGCGGAATCTGTTTCTCACACATTAGAAATTAAAAAGAATAACCAGATCATTACGTTTGCAAGCAGTACACCAACTAATAAAAACACTAGTGATCCAGCTTTTGTTATATCCGCTACCAGTAATGTAGGGCTAAATGTAACAGTAAGCTCTGCTACCATAAATATTTGTGAAATTGATACAGCAAAAAAACTAACGCTTAAAAAAGCGGGGATTTGTCGAATAGAAGCAACCCAAACGGGTAATAATAATTACGCCTCTGCTGAACCTGTTTCTCACACAATAGAAATTAAAAAGAGTAATCAGATCGTAACGTTTGCAAGCAATACCCCAACGATTAAAAATACCAGTGATGAAGGTTTTATTATAAGCGCTATCAGTAATGTGGGGCTAAATGTAACAGTGACCTCTGCTACCTCAAGCATCTGTGAGATTGACACAGCTAGAAACGTGACTATTAAAATGCCAGGGGACTGTAGGTTAATCGCCAACCAGAATGGTAATGATAGCTATAACCCTGCGACTGCTACGCATTTGATTACTATCAATAATTCGACAGATATTATTACCTTCTCACCGATAACTGATAAAACACTCGGTGACGATGATTTTATTGTAGAGGTTCAGGCGAAATCAGGTGATGAAGTCAAACTAGAGTCACTGACTAAAACCATTTGCGAGGTAGGTTCTAATAATCATAAAGTTAACTTGCTAAGCGCTGGTGACTGTAGATTAAAAGCGGTGGTTAGCTCAACAACGGCCGAAATAATATTTACTATCAAAGAGAAAGTTATCGAGACCCCAAAAGATAGCACCTCTCAGGAAGAAAATAATTCTGAGGAAAGTACGCCAAATACTAATCCCTCTACAGAAGAGGAAGATCCTAAACAACAAAATTCTAAGGCAGGAGCATTATCCTTGCTGTGGCTTTTAGGGCTTGGTTTATTCAGCTTATTATCTCGCCGAGTATTGAGCACAAAAAATACTATTTAGCGTGCAAAGTGTGCAAACTTTTAAAGGTTTAGTAAGCGTTTTATCAGGATTAGTTTTAATATTAAACCTTGCTAGCCAATAACAAAAACAATACTATTCACTCACTATTAAAATAACTAATCTATAATTAAACAAGGGGCCTTGTTCATGTTAAAACTTAGATACTCTCTATTCGCTTTATTTTTATTAATACTCACACCACAATTAGTATCGGCTGAGCTACCAGAAGACTATTCGAATTTAACCCTCTGGCTTGATGCC
>JAZGFW010000005.1:0-6857 GCA_036479895.1 Cocleimonas sp.
CTACCGTTCATTCAGGTTCTACTGTATCAACTGCTTATGATTTACGCATACTTGCTCCCACTATTGCATCAGCTTTACTAATATTATAAGTTGCTGTTTAGAATAATTTAATTTAGATAACTTTCAATAAGGATATTTTTTTCATGAAAATAACAACAACGCTTTCAGTTTCAAGTGTCATACTTGCCTCTGTATTATCGGGCTGTAGCCAACAACAGGTTGTTGGTGGTTCACAAGTTTCCGATGGTTCACAGCAAGCCTCAGGTGGATCACAGCTTATTGGCGGTGGCTCACAACAACAAACAGATAATTCTCAGGTTAGTAATAATGTAACGGGCTCTTCACAGCAGATGACTTCTCAACAACAAGTTGAGCAAGCTGTTCCTGTTGTTTCAGAGCCTATTGTTGCTCCTCAGCCTCGTGTATATAAACCACGTAAAATTCAGCAGCGTGTTTACACGCGTGGCCCAGCTCCTCGTGTTACTCGCACGGTTGTTAGACGTGGTACAGGTCTACCCAATGCAAAACCTGGTCAATGTTTTGCTAAATCAAAGGTACCTGCTACTTATAAGACAGTATCTAAGCGCGTATTGATTCAAAAAGCATCAAGCAAACGTGTTTTGGTTCGTGCTCCTCAGTACCAATGGGTAAACAAAAAAGTATTAGTTCGCAAAGCTAGCTACCGTACACGTACGCAACCTGCTCAGTACCGTACTGTAAATCAACGCGTTATGGTTAAGCCTGCATACAATACGTGGAAAAAAGGTCATGGTGCCATCACACGCATTGATAATGCAACTGGCGAAATCATGTGTCGCGTTAAAGTGCCAGCGGTTTACAAGAATGTACAGAAGCGTGTACTAGTTCGCCCAGCAAAGACGATTAGAACCTTAGTGCCTGCTGTTTACAAAAATACACGCTCTATGAAGGCTACTGCTCCTGCACTTTACAAAACGGTTAAACGCCCTGCACGTTACAAGACGCAGAGTTACCGTGTAAAAGTAGGTGGCGCACGTTATGTTTGGAAGCCAGTGCTATGTCAAACGAATGCACCCAAAGGTTATAAAGCAACGGTTAAACACAAGCCAGTTACACGTACTACCACGCATAAAAAGCAATACCGTAATAATGGTATTAGCCGTCAAGATTACTTACGTGTAATGAGTGCAGGTAAAGTTAAAAAGACGACTGCTCGTACAAAAACTAAGGCAAATATTATTAGCCAAAGTGACTACCAACGCGTCATGAGCGCAGGTAAAAAACGTGCAGCACCGGCAAAAGCTAAAGCTGGTATTAGTCAAGCAGACTACCAACGTGTAATGAATGCTGGTAAATCTAAAACATCTAACGCTAAGAAAGTTGAAAAGCGCGCTGTTTTAAAGCCAAAGAAAACAACGGCTGCTCCAGCTACAAAAGCTACTGCAACTAAAGCAACGGCTGATGCTGGACAAGACATGAACACCAATAAAACAAGTATTGTTTTAGGTATTCAAAAAGCGTTAAAAGCAAAAGGTTTTGATCCTGGGTCTACTGATGGAAAGATGGGTGCAGGCACAGCTGCTGCGCTTAAAGCGTTCCAAAGTTCTCGCGGTCTACCTGTAGGTGTTCTGACTAAAGATACCTTTAGAGCACTTGGTTTAATTCGCTAGACTATTCTTCATAGTCTGAAAAACAAAAGAGCCTGCATTATGCAGGCTCTTTTTGTATGGTTTAAACAATTAGAATAAGTGATAGAGCTTGCTTTAGCATAAACAATCCGTTGTAGGAAACAACTGATTGTTTAATCCATTAATATATTAGCAAAAAAACACAAAACTAGATTAGTGATCGCTACCCAATATTTTCTTAATCGTCTCATTCTTAATTGAATAGTAAACACGATTAGCCTCTTTTCTCGACTTAACTATCCCCTTATCTTTTAACAGGCATAGATGTTGAGAAACATTACTTTGAGTCGTACCCACTGTTTTTAAAATATCTTGCACGCTCATTTCACCCACACCAACCACACAAAGAATTTTAAGTCGTAGTGGATGAGATATTGCTTTAAAAGAACGCGATGCTTCTTCCATATTGCTACCTGCAAGTATGCCCTTCATAAACTCACAGTTTGCTTGATTGGCACCATGCTCGGCGCCATTACCTGCTCTATTAATAGAGCTTGTTTGTAGTATAGTCATACTAAGTCCGCTTTTTATATTAGTATAGACTAATATATTAATACACCATTCCTTTGATGTCACCTTTAATTTTGTTTTTTCGTTAATTTTCTATTTAATATTAATGATTTAAGTCACTTAAACATTTTAAGCTTGGCTTTCAAAATTCTAAACTCTTCCTTGAGTAGGCTATCATTTGTAATTAGTGCAGTGCATTCTTTAGATAAGTAACTTGAATCATCAAGCCTATAATTAAGAATAATGAAGTAATTACTAACAAAACTAGTTGTCATTAGCGTCATACTTCTTAATTCACTTTCTCCTGCGGTTAATACAAACCAATTATTTACAGAGTCTTGCCGTATCAATAAAACAGAGTGTTTCAATGTTTGAAAAATATGTAGACGTAAAAAATAGATGGCAGAAATCAAGGCTCCCAGTATGACTATTAACTTAAGTAAAAAAGACAAATTACCAATATTGCTTATAAGCAATATCGCCAGTAGATGAGGTAGCATAATAAGCAACCACTTCTGCCTTGAAGGTTTAATTTTGAGCGAGAGTGGCGCGTTGAATGGATTGAATGACATGCTTCATACTGGGATCTGCGGATTGCATATGATCCATTAAAAGTTCAAACAAGGGATTATCTTCGTATTCCAGTAATTGTTCAAATCGTTTTTTATCATTATCACCTAAATCGACAAAACCATTTTCCAAAAAGTTTTGTAATAAAATGTCCAGCTCAAGCATTCCTCGCCGGCACTTCCAACGAAGTCGGTTATCAATTTCATTATTCATCACATATCACAATATAAATGGAAACTTTACAGAGAGACCTTACACGAGTCAGTGGCAAAGAAAAATAGTGAATATTAGTCATTATTACTCGTCACCTGATTCGTGAGAAAATCTCACAGAGAATATAACATGAACGTAACACTCGTTATCGTAATTCAGTGTGGATTCAGCCCTGTCATGTGATAATCGATAGATAATTATAATAATAACGACGAGCCCCACCATGAAAAATGTGCTTAAGCTGTTTGCCCTAATACTCCTTACTTCCCTTTCATTTACGGTTTATTCCGTAGATAACCGATTGTCACCCTTAGGCATTAACACCAATGAAGCCATGGATATTAACGCCAGTGTCCCCTTCATTGATCTATTTCGACTCGCATCTCCTTTTGATGAGTCTCGACCATGGCTAACAAAGGGTAAAGTTAATTATGATAAGAACGGATGGCCTTCAGAACTCATTAAAGATGCTCAAGCAGGCACGCGTTTTTTAAATAATATTCAAGCAGAAAGCATCCCCTCTGGCATATACACTGTAATGTACCATGGGCAGGGTCGTATTCGTTACGGTGGAAATATCAAATTACTACGTCACTACCCTGGTCGTGACTTAATTCAGTTTCGCCCTCGCAACAACCGTATCACCGGAACATTAACGATTACGGAAACCAATAAAAAGAATCACATACGTAATATCCGCATCGTCATGCCAGGCGGAATCTGTAAAAATAAACCGTTAGCCCGCGTCAGTGGTGCAAAGGACTGTGCAGGCAAGCCTTTTCAATCCTTTGTAGGTCACTACCAACGTTTAGTATTTAACCCTGATTATTTAGAATTTATGAAAAGCTTTCGGGTGATTCGTTTTATGAATATGTCAGGTATTACGCGTAATCATTTAAGTAAGTGGGAAGACCGCCCACAGCTTGCTGATGCTACATGGGGAGGCAAAGAAGGAGTACGTGGTATTCCGCTTGAAATCATGATTTCTTTGGCCAATAAAATCGATGCTGATCCATGGATTAATTTACCCCATCGCGCTGATAATAACTTTGTCATGCAAACCGCAGGCATGGTTAAACGTCACTTAAAGCCGACGCTTAAAAGCTATATTGAATATACCAATGAAGCATGGAATGGTATTTTTACACAGGCACATTTTATTCAAAACCAAGGTGTCAGTTTAGGGCTAGATAGAAATCGCACCTATGCAGGTTTTAAATATTACTCAAAACGCTCGGTTGAAATTTTTAAAATCTGGGAAAAAGTTTTTGGTAATAATAGCCGACTTATCCGAGTAATGGGGGGTATGGCTACTAACGTACCAATGACTAATATGCTATTAGGTTATGAAGAAGCCTTTCGCCATGTAGATGCTCTAGCGATCGCACCCTATTTTCATGCATCACAACACGCCGTTAAAAATGTAAAGAGTGTGGATGAAGTTTTTGCATTATTAAAATCCCCACGCAATAAATACTCTATACCTAGAACCATGCAAGTGGTACGAACCCAAGCTAAAATAGTGGCGCGTTATGGTGTTGATTTAGTGGCCTACGAAGGCGGCCAGCATTTAGTAGCTTATAAAACACATTCAAATACTGAAGCAGGTAATGAGTTTTTGATTGCCGCTAACCGCGATGAGCGTATGGCAAAACTTTATTATGACTTTTTAAAGGGTTGGAAAGATGCCGGTGGGAAGCTCTTTGTAGCCTTCTCAGCACCCCGTGAATACAACTGGATTGGGAGCTGGGGTATTAAAGAATACATCACCCAAAGCCCTAATAAAGCGCCTAAATACCGTGGTTTAATGTACTTTCAAAAGAAGAATCGTTGCTGGTGGAATAACTGTGCAACAACACGTCCTATTGCACGTAAAAGTAAGCCTTCTTTCAACCCAGGCTCACATGAGATGGCGCGTCGCTTTAAACCAGCCTTACCAAAAGTAGTTTCTATTCAACCAGCAAAACGTAAATCTGCGAAACGCGGCAAAAAAATTGCTAGCTTAGTAAAAAAGAAATAGTGTTCTTTACTATTAAAGACAGAGACAACTAAAAAACTAAGGAATAAAAGCATCTAACTGTGCTTTTACAATAGCGGCACGTGCATTTACAAATAAGCGTACGTTGCTAATATGTTGGGTATAGTCGCTAAGGCTTATTTCCCATTCAGCTTTTTCTAAAGACATATAGGCTTTACGCTCATCGTCAATTTTATTCACGATAGGTTGAATGCTCTGAGGAAGAAAAGCAGTGGCTAACAAAGTATTAAAGCGTGTTTTAAAGGATTGTTTGAAGGTTGAGTTTTTAAGTAGTCCGTTAAACAATAAAACCATATTGGTATGAGAGCCTGAATTTTTTATCTTCTCAAACAAATTCACGTTTACGTTGACATCAACATCGTTATATTTAAAGCCATAATCAATATCGTCTAATATCCAGCGCCATTTAGCATCTACTTTTTTCTCTTTCCAACTACGATGGTTAGCACCTTCCCAATCTATATTACCGTTATAAATCATAAAGGCCATATAGTCGATAAAGCTTTTTTCATCGATCATCGCTACTACTTTCTGATAATGTACAGGATTTACTAAGTCATTGTTATTAAGATACTTTCTTAAAGTATTATAATCAATTAAATCACCTTTTTTAAGTGAGTCCTTATCTACAATATCCAGTTTTCCTAACTCAGGATAATTCGATTTTAAATATTCCCCACCTTTCTTTTCACGAATATTATATATCCCCCAATATTCACCATTCATAAAGAGTTGTATCGCTCTATAAGCTTGATAATCAATGTCTAGCTGGGCAGACTCAACAATACTAGCCGCTAAAATATCCCCAATTTCAAAGCCTTGGTTTCCCATTCTTAGTTTAAAATCTTTAATCTCGCCAAGATCTTTATTGGGGTAAAGCTTTTTCTTTAATGTTTTTACTCCATATTTGCTATTTAACTCAAAGGCTAAAGACTTCTTAGGAAACTTACGCGAACACTGGCCTGTAATACTCAAATCAGCACCGAATGAAAACTGCTCCGTATGGTTTGAGTCAAAATACGATAATTGTACGGGACGCTCCCAGTCGTTGGCATAATTTACTTTCACCGTTTCTGACGAGTTACACTGCTTTAGCGCTACGCCATTTACACCGTCGGTATGTATGCCGATTGCATCATCAAATAAATATTTTTTATCAGTACTCAGTGATACCACTGGTAACGTAGTTTGATGATTAATAAAGTAAGTATTGCTTATCGTAGTACTGGGTAGTTTTCCTTTTTCAAAACTTATCGCTCTAATCACTGTTGTTTTAGTAACGGCAATTGTTTGATTGTATTTTTTAGATGATTTACTGGGTTGTGAGCCATCAGTTGTGTAATAAATTTCAGTACTTGCCGTTGATATTCCCTCATAGGATAAAACCACATTTAAAACACTGTCGTAAAAGCCACTTTTATATGAGAAAGCCGGAGACTTCGCCACAACTTTTGTCATAAAAGCCTTACTATTTATCTTTTTAGGCGTAGGTATTAAATAAGTCAGTTTTTTATTGATTTTCGATACCGAGATATCACTAACTTGTTGAGTGAAAGTAATTGTATCAATGACGTTACCCTTTCGGTTCGCAAGGCTAACTGTCTCGCCTTTTTTCGATAGCTTAAAATTAGCATGTAGTTCTTTAACCTTTCTATCTTTCTTATCTGCCCATACTAAAATAAATGATTGAGCAGGTATTTTTGTACCCAGTGGAATCATCCATTTCTTAGGCTTATTGTTATCGTCACTTAAATAGTAACCACCAATATCCAAGGTTTTATTGCTAACGTTTGTTAACTCGATCCAATCAGAAAAGGCATAGAAGTCTGTATCCATATTCGTATGCGTATTTGCAGCTA
>JAZGFW010000006.1:0-18335 GCA_036479895.1 Cocleimonas sp.
ACTACTACCACCACAACCGATCGCTAGATTAATAAAAAGAATGAGAAATGTAATATAAGTAAGCTGAACTTTATTTTTCATAAATTGATAATTTTGGATAAATAGTAGATAGGGGTAAAAAATAGAAGATGAACGGCATCCTATAGTCGTTTTTATAATATTGCAAATTAGTATTACTTTTACTCTATCTATTGCTACATATATGCACAAATATGATCGATTTAAACGTGATACTTTGAATTTAGCGACTTTTACCTTATTTTATAACTTATTATTAATGATAAGAGATCTTTGTACGAATTGGATGACGAGTAAAAATAACTAATACTTCACTGCTTTTCGTTGAAAAACTTGCTGGTAACCCGTTCACTAAAGTATAAACTCTGCAAGCAGTCGCTAAATTTGCTTCATTTTCGCCTCAAATAGTAAAATATTTGCCTATTTTTTCTTTCGCTACTGACTCGTCAAAGGTCTCAATAAGTATCTAAACAAACGAAACTATTAGTTCATTACATGACGCATTAAATATCACATGTTAATATCCTTTCATTTCTAAAATCGTAAAAAACATGAATATTCAAACTGCCATTCAAAAGGCCACAGAAAACCAACATTTAAATCGAGAAGAAATGACGGACGTTATGCATCAAATAATGACTGGTCAGGCCTCAGATGCTCAAATCGGTGGCTTTCTTATCGCCATGCGTATGAAAGGTGAAACAGTCGATGAAATTACCGCCGCCGCTACTGTCATGCGCTCACTCGCGACCCCTGTTAATTTACAAAAAGATAAGCTTGTAGAAATTGTTGGAACAGGTGGTGATGGTAGTAGCACCTTTAATATTTCAACGGCTAGTTGTCTGGTAGTCGCTGCAGCAGGTGGTCGCGTAGCAAAACATGGTAACCGTTCAATTTCTAGCAAGTCAGGTGCCGCTGACTTATTAGAAACAGCAGGTGTTAACTTAAATATCAGTGCAGATCAAGTAAAGGAATGTGTTGAAGAAATTGGTGTTGGCTTCATGTTTGCCCCTAATCATCACAGCGCGATGAAACATGCGATTGGACCACGCAAAGAAATGGGGGTACGCACTTTATTTAACTTACTAGGCCCCTTAACCAATCCAGCAGGCACGCCCAATCAAGTTCTAGGTGTTTTTAGTAAGGATTGGGTTCGACCGTTAGCGGATGTACTTAATGAGCTAGGCAGTCATCATGTGATGGTGGTACATGCTGAAGATGGCATGGATGAGATTAGCATCTCATCACCAACCTTTGTGGCAGAGCTTAACGGTGGCACGGTTAGCGAATACACTATTAAGCCTGAAGATTTTGGTATGTTACAACATTCAGTTAGCAATATTCGCGTTCATAATGCAGAAGAAAGTTTAGAAATGGTTAATTCAGTTTTAAGTAATAATGCGAACCCTGCACGTGATATTGTTGCACTTAATGCAGGAGCGGCTATTTATGTCGCTGGACTTGCAGGATCACACCAAGCGGGAATAGAGCGTGCGCTAGAGGTTATTGCATCAGGCGAAGCGAAGCAAAAGCTGCTCGACTTAATTAATAAAACAAATAGTTTTTAATATGCCTACTACTGACGACACACCAGATATTCTAAAAAAGATTATCAAACGCAAGCACCAAGAAATAGCGGAACGTTTAAAATTTAAAAGCCTGAGCCAAGTCATGGGTGAAGCAAAAACTGCTTCACCTGTACGCGGCTTTGTAGATGCAATGAAAAAACGCATTGCAAATGGTGATCCTGCAATTATTGCTGAAATTAAAAAAGCTTCTCCTAGCAAAGGGGTGATGCGAGAAAACTTTAATCCTGCTGAAATTGCTAAAAGTTATGAGGATGGCGGCGCTAGTTGTTTATCTATCCTAACCGATGTTGATTTTTTTCAAGGCTCGGATGAATACTTAAAGCAGGCACGACACGCTTGTAACTTACCTGTTATCCGCAAAGATTTTATTATCGAACCTTATCAAGTCTATGAAGCACGAGCCATGGGCGCAGATTGTATTTTGTTAATTGTTGCCGTCTTGGATAATATGAAACTCAATCAACTTTATAGCTTAGCAACAGCGCTTGGCATGGATGTATTGATAGAAGTGCATGATGAAGCAGAGTTATTACGTTCCCTTCCCTTAGGTGCGGATCTGGTTGGCATTAATAATCGTAATCTACGTACTTTCGAGACCTCATTACACACGACAATAGATTTATTACTGGAAATACCCGAAGGTCGACTTGTTGTCACTGAAAGCGGTATTCACCATGCTGACGATGTGAACTTAATGCGTGATAATTCAGTTAATGCTTTTCTAGTGGGCGAAGCATTTATGCGTGCTGATGACCCTGGCGAAGCACTTAAGACACTTTTCTTCTGAAACAGAAACAAAACACATAATAAACGAGTAACAAAATATGCTTACACACCCGGGCTGGGATCCTATTTTAATACATTTTACAGAAACACAAGGTGTGCGTTGGTATGGCTTGATGTACGTACTTGGTTTTTTATCTTTCTTATTTTTAGGGAAAATGCGCGCTCGTCGAGCGGGTAGCCCCGTCACACCAGAACAAGTCGATGACATGATGTTCTTTGGTGCTATTGGTGTCATAGCGGGTGGTCGTATCGGGGAGATGTTTTTCTACCGTTTTTCACAGCTCATGGCAGATCCTTTTAGTTTATTTAGAATTTGGGACGGAGGCATGAGTTTTCACGGTGGTTTACTCGGCGTTACTGTTGCTATGCTCTATTTAGCAAGAAAATGGAAAATACAACCTTTAAAAATTGGTGATTTTATTGCACCTTTAGTACCTATTGGTTTGGGTGCAGTACGTTTCGCTAACTTTATCATTGGTGAACTTTGGGGTCGTCCGACTGATGTACCTTGGGGAATGGTATTTCCTAAGGTTGATAATCTTCCACGTCACCCTTCCCAACTCTATGAAGTCTTAGGAGAAGGAATAATACTCTTCTTATTGGTTTGGATTTATTCAAAAAAACCACGTCCGCTAGGCGCAATTACAGGATTATTTCTCCTCGGTTACGGCGTTGCTCGTTCTTTTGTTGAGTTTTACCGTACGCCCGATAATAGTGATTTCTTAGGAATAAAATGGCTTACAGAAGGACAGTTGCTTTCAATCCCAATGATTATTATTGGACTGTTTTTAATCGTACGGGCTTATACGAAAGATAATAACAAGGGTGCAAAAGTATGAAACAGTACCTTGACCTGTGTGAACGTATAATCAGTGAAGGTGAGTGGATTGAAAATAAGCGCACAGGAAAACGTTGTTTGACGGTTATCAATGCAGACCTTGAATATGATATTGAAAACAATCAGTTTCCACTCATTACAACACGTAAAAGCTTTTGGAAAGCCGCTGTTGCAGAAATGCTAGGTTATTTACGTGGCTATGATAATGCCTCTCAATTTCGTGATATTGGTTGTAACACGTGGAATGCTAATGCCAACGACAATCAAGACTGGCTGAATAACCCGCACCGCAAAGGTGTGGATGATATGGGTCGTGTTTATGGTGTACAGGGTCGATCTTGGATGCGACCCGATGGCACTACTTTAGATCAGTTAAAGAAAATTGTTGATCACTTGAAAGAAGGCGTTGATGATCGTAGTGAAATTATGACTTTCTATAACCCTGGCGAGTTTGAAATGGGTTGTTTGCGCCCTTGTATGCATACACATCATTTCTCATTATTGGAAGATAAGCTCTATCTCAACAGCATTCAGCGCAGTGCCGATGTACCTTTGGGAATAAATTTCAACCAAGTTCAAGTCTATGTATTACTCGCTTTAATGGCACAAATCACAGGACATAAAGCAGGCAAGGCTTACCATAAACTGGTAAATGCACATATTTACGAAGATCAGCTAGAATTGATGAGAGATACTCAACTTAAACGTAAGCCTTTTCCATCACCGCAGTTACGAATAAATCCTAAAATAAAAACACTGGAAGACATTGAGACTTGGGTTACTACTGACGATTTTGAGGTTATTAATTATCAATATCATGATGCAATACAGTATCCATTTTCTGTATAACACGTTATTTTATAAAAACAGACGAATAAGAACATATTTTCTTTTCCCCCGTAAAATCTAGAAACTTAGGTTTTCAACGCGACTTTTACCTTAATCTCTCCATTGAATATAAAATTGCTATTATTAATAGCATTATCCTTTAAACACGAGTAACATCATCAAAAAATGTCGCGTTCTGTTTTTAACTGCTTGCAACTTCTAAAAACTTTACAAAAACCAAGATAATAAAGTTACACTACTTATTTTATATATAAAAAGGTAATTATGGCTAAATTACTCCTGTTAAATGGTCCTAACCTAAATCTTCTAGGCAGCAGAGAGCCTGAAATTTATGGTTCAGATACGCTAGATGACATCGCTAAAAGAATATCTGCTTTAGCAACTGAACAAAATCATCAGATGACACATTTTCAGAGCAACGCAGAGGCTGATTTAATTAACCACATTCATCAAGCTGCAGACGATAATATTGAATTCATACTTTTTAACCCTGCTGCTTTTACCCACACCAGCGTCGCATTACGTGATGCTTTGCTGGGAACTCAAATCCCTTTTATCGAAATACATCTTTCTAATGTGCACCAACGTGAAGAGTTTAGACAGCATTCCTTTTTCTCGGATATTGCTATAGGAACTATCGTAGGTCTTGGTGCGCAAGGCTATGAGCTTGCATTGCAAGCAGCCATCAGCCATTTAGAATCTTAAACATTAATAGACAGAACAGAGACTATAAATTATGGACGTTCGAAAAATTAAAAAGCTCATAGAGCTTATTCAAGCAAGTGATATTGCTGAATTAGAAATTGTAGAAGGTGAAGAGTCTGTACGCATCTCACGTAACTCACCTGCACCTGTAATGGCTGCTCCTATAGCTTTAGCCCCTGCTCCCGTTGCGGCTGCGCCTGCCGTAGCAACTGGCAATGACTTGGGGCTTACGGCCCCTGTAACCGCTGAAGGGCCAGCAGGAGAGACGATTGATTCACCCATGGTTGGTACTTATTATGAAGCAGCCTCACCCACTTCAGCTCCCTTTGTTAAAGTAGGTCAATCGGTCTCTGTTGGCGATACACTTTGTATTATTGAAGCAATGAAAATGCTGAATCAAATAGAATCTGAAAAGTCAGGTGTTATCAAAGAAGTTTTAGTTGAAAATGAACAGCCTATAGAATTTGGCCAGCCACTTTTTGTCATTGAGTGATCGAATCGGTATTGGAGAACAAAAATGAAAATTAAAAAAGTACTGATTGCCAATCGTGGTGAGATCGCTTTACGTATCCTCCGTGCCTGTCATGAAATGGGTATCAAGACTGTTGCGGTTCATTCCACCGTTGACCGTGATTTAAAACACGTGCGCCTTGCTGATGAATCAGTTTGTATTGGCCCTCCTTCGTCACTAGAAAGTTATCTGAATATTCCCGCCATTATCAGTGCCGCTGAAGTCACTGATGCTGATGCAATCCACCCTGGCTATGGTTTTCTTTCTGAGAATGCTGATTTTGCCGAGCGCGTAGAATCAAGCGGGTTTATATTTATTGGCCCAAAAGCTGAAACTATTCGAGTCATGGGCGATAAAATCTCTGCTAAAGCAGCCATGGAAAAATCAGGCGTTCCCTGTGTACCTGGTACTGGTGGCGCAATCCCGGATGATACTGAAATTCAATTTAAGATGGCAGAAGAGCTTGGCTACCCTATCATGGTAAAAGCCACAGGCGGTGGTGGTGGACGCGGTATGCGAGTGGTTCATGATAAATCTGATCTGCTTGAATCGATTGTTTTAACTAAAACCGAAGCAGGACAAGCCTTTAATAATGACGTTGTTTTCATGGAGAAATTTCTTGAAAAACCTCGTCATATAGAGTTTCAAGTATTAGCTGATGAACACGGCAATGCGGTTCACTTATGTGAACGAGATTGCTCCATGCAACGCCGCAATCAAAAAGTGGTTGAAGAAGCCCCTGCCCCTGGCATAACAGAAGAACAACGTAAAAGTATAGGAGACTCTGTCGCTAAAGCCTGTGTAGACATTGGCTACCGTGGCGCTGGCACCTTTGAGTTTTTATATGAAAATAATGAGTTTTATTTCATTGAGATGAATACTCGTTTACAAGTTGAGCACCCTGTTACAGAGTTAATTACGGGTGTTGATCTAGTTAAACAACAACTATTAATTGCATCGGGAGAGAAGCTCACCTTAAAATCGAATATGCGCCCCAGAGGACACGCCATCGAGTGTCGTATCAATGCAGAAGATGCTGAAACTTTCATCCCGTCACCAGGTAGAGTTGAGCGTTTTCATATGCCAGGTGGCTTAGGTGTACGTGTTGATTCACATATCTACGGTGGCTATACCGTACCGCCTTATTATGACTCCATGATAGGCAAACTTATTGTACACGCCGAAGATCGTGATACCGCAATAAGGCGTATGCGTGTCGCTCTTTCGGAGATGGTTATTGAAGGTATCAAAACAAATATCCCGCTACAGCGTCGTATCATGGATGATACCGCTTTTGTTGCTGGTGGCGCAGGAATTGATTACCTAGAAAAAAAGCTGGGCTTATAACAAAGGCCAAACAAAGGTTTTCTAAAAAATGTCATCTCATAAAACATGGTTACAATGTGTCTGTAGTGCTTCGAAAAAGCATCACGAAAAGATTGAAGCCGAAATGGATTCTGCTGGTGCATTGTCAATCACATGGCAAGATGCTGAAGATAACCCTGTTTTAGAACCGCTTCCTGGTGAAACACCCCTTTGGGAAAGTCTTATAATTACGGCCTTATTTGATAGTGATACAGATTTATCTTATTTGACGAAACAACTCAATAGCAATATATCAACATGGGAAATTCAAGATTTCCATACTGAGGTTTTACAAGATCAAGATTGGGAACGTGTTTGGATGAAAGACTTTCACCCAATGTGTTTTGGTAAAAATTTATGGATTATTCCCAGTAACACACCTGACTCAGAAGTTGAAGAAATTCAAAAAAAGGGAAAACCTACTACAATATTGCTTGATCCGGGCTTAGCTTTTGGTACGGGTACACACCCAACAACCGCCCTTTGCTTAGAATGGCTTGATGAAAATCCACCCAAAGGCTTAACCGTAGTAGACTATGGTTGCGGTAGTGGTATTTTAGCCGTAGCGGCGGCAAAGCTAGAGGCCACAAGTATTATTGCTACTGATATTGATCCTCAGGCATTAACGGCCACTAAGGATAATATGTTACGCAATCAAATAACGCTTGATAAGATCCTTTGCTTTTTACCTGAGGATTGCCCTAAAACCCCTGTTGATCTAGTCCTAGCTAATATTTTATGTGGACCTTTGCTTGAGCTCTTTCATCAATTAAATGCGCTGGTAAATACGGGCGGAAAAATAGTAATATCAGGTCTACTCGAAACACAAAAACAAAGCATTATTGATACTTACTCTACTCACTTTACAAATTTTGATGTTAAACAACAAGGTGACTGGATAAGAATCAGTGCAACCAAGGTTTAAATAATAGATAAGCTATGTATACCCAATGTACCCATTGTAAGGCTGTTTTTCAGGTAGATATGAAAGACGTTACAACTGCCCAAGGGGAGTTAAGATGTGGTGAGTGCCTAAACACATTTAATGCTGTTAAACACTTATCAACATCAAAGCCTGAAAAGCCCCTGTTTTCAAATAATGCAGACAACGAAGAAGAAGATAAAAACATTGCTACCATGGATGACTGGCAATCACACTCTACTCCTCTTAAAGCAAAAACTAAAAACAATATAACGGATAAACAAGGAACAATATTTATAGCGAGCTTATTTTTACTAACCTTTTTACTGGTTGCACAGATTTTATATCGTAATCCTTCCATCTTTTCAGAGGCACCACCACAGCGAGAGCCTGAGAATATTCAAATGCTTAATTACAATGTATTTGCACATCCCAGTGAATCGGGAGTACTCGTTATCTCTGGAGTAATCCAGAACCACGCAAAACATGCCCAACCCTTTCCTACTTTACTAATCTCTCTTACTGATAATCAATCTAAAATTATAGGCCTTAGTCGCTTCACTCCAAATGAGTACTTACCTAGAACAACACAAAGTAGTCTTATGCCAATGGGTATTCCAGTCAGTTTAAACTTAAAAATTAAAGACCCCGGCAGCAATGCCACCCATTTCAAATTTGATTTTCAGTAAAATAACACCAAAATAATGAGTGTGAGGATAGGCCCATATACGCTTTCAAGTAGATTACTACTAGCACCTATGGCTGGAGTAACTGATGCCCCCTATCGCCAACTGTGTCATCAATTTGGCGCTGGGTTAACACCTGCTGAGATGATTTCCTCTGACCCTAGCTTGCAGCAATCAAAAAAAACACAACAACGCCTTTTACAAGCAGATGACCCATCTCCGCGCAGCGTACAAATTGTAGGAACTGACCCACAAATTATGGCTAATGCTGCGCAATATAATGTTGAGCTTGGGGCAGATATTATTGATATTAATATGGGCTGTCCTGCAAAAAAAGTTTGTCATAAATTAGCTGGTTCTGCCTTAATGCAAAATCCAAAGCTAGTAAGAAACATATTAAATGATGTAGTTAAAGCAGTAGACATCCCTGTCACGCTAAAAATGCGGACAGGCTGGGAGAGTAATCAAAAAAATGCCATAGAAATAGCACAAATAGCCGAAGCTGCTGGTATTTCTTGTATTACTATCCACGGTAGAACGCGAAATCAAGCTTATTCAGGAAATGCTGAATATGAAACGATAAGACAAGTTAAACACGCAGTGAAAATTCCTATTATTGCCAATGGTGATATTCATAACACAGAAGATGTTAGTTTTGTTTTTGAATATACCCAAGTCGATGCCTTAATGTTAGGCAGGATTACACAGGGACAACCATGGATATTTAGCACATTAAATGATGCTCTATCTTTGGATAACCACTCTAAAATTACACATAGCACCATCTCACCGGAAACAAAGAAAATAACGATTCTCGCACATATTAGTGCCATTCATCGCCACTATGGCACAGATCAAGGAGTTCGCATTGCGCGCAAACACATTGGTTGGTATTTATTCAAGTTAATCGGTCACAAGCCAAGTTTATTAAAAAGATTAAAGCAGGAAATTTTCAAAATATCAGACGCAACAAACCAGTTGCAGATATTAGAAATGCACTTAAAAAATCTTGTTTAAATTTTACTTATGACCTAAGGACTATATATAGTAGCTATGAATAAGGATATTGAAAACATGAATCAACCTATGAGAACCTTACCAATCACTTCACCAGAAGGTCATACACTGGCAGACACGACACGTAAAACAGTTAAAGAGTATTTGCAGCTACTAGGAAATCAAGATGCAACCTACCTCTACAGACAAATCATTGATGAAGTAGAACGCCCATTACTTGAAGTACTTATGGAGCACACAAATGGCAACCAGTCACGTACTGCTGCTTGTTTGGGGATCAATAGAGCTACGTTGCGCTCGAAATTGAAAAGACATTCTATTATTTAGTGAGCTTACCATCTGCGATAGCAGATGGATAACTCAATTATGTCGCGGTCTTTTTCGCGACGTGTGTGAGCTTTTCATTTGGGTGCTTTTCCAAATGAATACCAACAGTTACAACTAAACTGTCAAACAACAAGATGCTAAATTTTGTCGGTGTCTTTGCACGACGTGTGTGAGCTTTTCATTTGGGTGCTTTTCCAAATGAATACCAACAGTTACAACTAAACTGTCAGACAACAAGATGCTAAATTTTAGTCGGTGTCTTTGCACGACGTGCGTGAGCTTTTCATTTGGGTGCTTTTCCAAATGAATACCAACAGTTACAACTAAACTGTCAGACAACAGGATGCTAAATTTTGTCGGTGTCTTTTTACCGCCGTGTTCGCTGAAGTGTAATTAGTCATTACGTACATCTACTGTTTCAGTCAACTATTTGTCTTTTCTTCAAAAAGATCCAAGTACTTTAGTGAGCTTAGTATTCGGCTTTTTTGGATAGATAGCTCAATTATAGAGTACAACCGTTGGGCTCTTGGTGAGCCTTGAATTAGTTCTTTCTTTGTTTCAACCAACTTCTGACTTTCCTTCGGAAAGCCCCAAGTACTTTTGGGCTCTTGGTGAGCCTTGAATTAGTTCTTCCTTTGCTTCAACCAACTTCTGACTTTCCTTCGGAAAGCCCCAAGTACTTTTGGGCTCTTGGTGAGCCTTCAAAAGCAATCACAAAGCTAAATCATCCAAATAAAGCTGATACAACTTCGGTTCCATAATCGTATTCACAGGCACATCAATCTTCTGCGTATCCTTAGCAAACACCAACGCTGATCGCATTATATCTTCATCTAAAAACTGAGTCTCTACAGTAAAGCTATAATCTTTAGGTAACTTTTCATTAAGTCGAGCCAAATTAAAGCCCCAATCACCAAATGATGGAATATTAACGTGATAACTCAAGGTGTCTTCAAACACGGCATCTAAAGTTTGTTGAATACACCAAAAGGTTTTACGTGTAAAAAAAGGGGATGAGCTTTGCGTAACCAAGATCCCTTGTGGTGACATACGTTTGCGTATCATGGTGTAAAACTCTTTTGAATAGAGTTTATTAATCGCTTCATTATGCGGGTCTGGCATATCAATAACTACACGGTCATACAGTACACCTGCTTGATTCATGAATGTAAAAGCATCTTGATTAAATATCGTTAAACGCGAGTCGTCTAGGCTGTGTTGATTAAGCTCAGCCAACACATTAAGTTCTTTACTAATTGCCGTCATTTCTGGATCAATATCAACGAGATGTATCTCTTTTACATTAGGGTACTTTAATATTTCACGCACCGCTAAACCATCACCCCCTCCTAAGATCAAAACTCGTGATTTATCACCTTCAATTGACAGTAGAGGATGTATTAATGATTCATGATAGCGGTACTCATCACGCGATGAAAATTGGATATGTCCGTCGATATACAAACGATGCTCGTTGTTTACAACCGATTTTGTCACTACAATTTTTTGATACTTTGTTTGTTTTTTATAAATGATTTGATCAAAATACAAATGCTTTTCGGCAAAGCTGGTGAGTTGTGTTCCGTACACCGTAAAGGTGATTAACAAACCTAAAATAAAAAGGCTGATAACAGCGAGTAAGCGAGGTGATGTAAGATATTTTCTAAAGAAGTAAATATTAGTCAATGCGGTTAAAATATTAATTAAACCAACCGCAAAGGATGATCGGATCAATCCCAACTGCGGTAATAAAAATAGCGGAAAAGCGACCGAACCGATTAAAGCACCAATGTAATCTAAGGACATCACATTCGCAATTGAGTCACGTGTGCTTTGTTTTTCAGCCAGAATGCCCGTGAGTATAGGGATTTCCATCCCAACCAAAGCACCTATAATAAAAATCAGGCTATACATGGTGGCATCGTACAAGGCGCGAACCATCGGAAAAGCCATTAATAACAATAAGCTACAGACACCTCCTACCAAAGAGATTGCAATTTCAACACTAATGAAATTTTGGACTAAGTTATCGCCTAAAAGTTTTGAAAGATAGGAGCCTACCCCCATCGAAAACATAAAAAAGCCAATAGTAAGGGAGAACTGATACACACTATTGCCAAGTAAATAACTCGACACGGTGCTAATAATCAACTCATAGGCGATGCCACACAAGGCCACCACCATGATAGAGATGAGTAAAATACCCGTTTGTTTTTTAGTCAGCTGTGAATAAGCTTGTATGGGTTTATCCATTGTTTATGAGCGAGTTATGCACGAAACTAAAGACTTATTTGCCCGAAGCGTGACTACCAGAGCCGGCACGAGAACGTGCGCTAGGACTAGATTTTGACTTATTAAACACAGAGCTTCGTTTTGGTGTTGCTTTACGCCTAGCTGGGTTAACTCCCATACTTCTTTGCCCGCCAAGCATATTACCTAACAACATACCCATGAAGAAACCAGAGCCCATAAAGGAATGGGATTGTTCTGCTACTCCTTCTTCATTTGATGCTACTAAACGATTGTTTTCAGCGTCAGCTTCTACTTTAAATAAATCTTTTTCACCAGCATCTTTAATATTATTTTTATTCGTATCAGAAAAGGTTTTGAAAGAACCGTCTTTTTCTGCTGTTACACCCATTGGGCCATAGCTTGCTAATGAGGGTTCGTTATTAAGGTTACTGGCATACTTTTTAGAAAAAGACTCCATGACATTGTCTTTATTGACCGTAGCACTATCGGCACTGGTCGTTTTATCCATAGAGGTCATTGTGTTAGACGCTATACCTAATGCGCTATTTAAGCCTGCTAAAGACGATGTGTTTTGGCTATCATTGCCATTACATGCGCTTAAAAAGGCTATGCAGCAGGTCATGCTGATAAGTGTAATATTTGCTTTTTTCATGGTTAAACCCTGCGTTTTAAATTGTAAAGTAACTAAATTGTGTAAGTAAAATGTTGGTCATGGATACCATCTTCATAGTAATTGGGCAACACGCCTGTTTTTTTAAAGCCAGCATCAATCAAGCGTTCAGCTACGCCTGTATAATTTGAAGGAAAAGATAAAAATACAGCTCTGCCTTTTTTATCTTTCACATCACTCAATCCTATTTTAACATCTTCTACGCTAAATAGTTGCTCGCCTTCATCATTCCATGCAAAACTGTAGGCATCGTCAGTATCGGCAATTTCAAACACAGCGTTGAAACTTACCGCTACATTTTCTTTGGGCACATCAAAATCAGCGATCATTGCTGGAGCATCAGTTAATCGTAATCCCAAAACTATTTGCGACTCACCTTTATCATAATAATGTGGGTGAGTAATTTCAATTTTAAAGCCTAGCGATTGATATAGATGCAATGCAGCGGCGTAAATAGAACCATCACTCTCCGACTCATCGTCAACATAATCACTCACATTAACAAATAGCATTCTGCCACCCTGATCTTTTAAGTGCAAAATTATCTCACTGAGCATTTTTCTGCCATGGCCTTGGTTTGAATGATTAGCATCAACATACGTCCATGATAACCAATACGTTTGATCACAAGCGGGCGGCGTTAAAAAACCTGTTACCCCGATTATTTTACCGTCATGACGAATTACAAATTGATCTAAGCAACCACCGATTGCGCGATAACCAGACTCTGCCTCTTCTGCATCATCATCGTCTTGTGATTCAATGACGGCTAAAACAGCATCAATATCATTCGTTTGCATCTCTTCAAGTTGCTTTGCCATGTAAGTTTTACCTTTTATAAGGACATTTGCACGCGGGTTTTTAACAAGTTTTTAACGAAAAGCAGCGAAATATTAGTCACTTTACTCGTCACCTGATCCGTGCAAAGAGTCACTGGAAGCTACAACACCCCGCAAGTGTGTACTGACATCAATGCTTTGTGTCTTAAATGCTTTTTCAAAAATAGGGATTGCTTTTTCGGGCTGTGTATCACCACACATAAAAATATCCAATGCGACAAAGTCACGTTCTGGCCATGTATGAATACTGATATGAGACTCTGCTAAAACAGCCACACCTGAAACACCGCCATTAGGCGTAAAATGATGTAAGTGAATATGTAATAAGGTAGCACCTGAGACTTTGATTGCATCTCGTAATGCTGTTTCGATATGATCAATATCATCAAGATGGCTCGCCCCCCAGCCATCTAAAATAAGATGTGTACCTGCAAAACTTAGTCCGTCTGTGCATGTAAATAAATCTTGTGGGATATCACTTTCTTGCTTTTTAAGTAAGTTTTTATCAACAAATGATGGCCAATGTGAATCTATCACTATTCAATCTCTAAAGTTTGTAAATTGAACGGGAACACCGATGCTTTCTTCGCGCAGCATTGCCATAACTGTCTGTAAGTCATCACGTTTCTTACCCGTAATCCGTACTTGGTTACCTTGAATTTGTGTTTGAACTTTAAACTTACCTGCTTTAATTAGCTTGGTGACTTTACGCCCTGCATCACCGTCTAAACCTTGTTTTAATAGAATGGTTTGGCGCGTATTTTTTAATGAACCTTCTGGGTTTTGGATATCCAATGCACCTGTATCAATCTTGCGTTTAACCATTTTAGCCCGCAACACATCACGCATTTGTTTTAATTGAAACTCACCTTCAGCTTTTAATGTAATTTTTTCATCGCTTAGCTCAAAATTACAGTCCATTCCTTTAAAATCAAAGCGGGTACCCACTTCTCGATTCGCTTGATCTATCGCATTATTAAGTTCGTGCATATCAACTTCTGAGACAACATCAAATGATGGCATGGTAAATTTCCTTATGTCTTATTTTTGAGAATATACTCAAGCAAACCTTCTGATGCAGATTGCACCATATCAAAAACTTGTTCAAAACCATTTGAACCACCGTAGTAAGGGTCTGGCACTTCTTCATTATCCCACTCTTTAGCAAAGCTCATAAATAAATATAACTTAGATAGATCAGCGCCCTTCCCTATATTTTTAAGATTTTCATAATTTGATCGGTCCATCGCAATTATATAATCAAAACGCTCAAAATCTTCTAACACAGCCTTGCGCGCACGCTGTGCAGATAAATTTACACCATGCCCTAGCGCAGTAGATTGGGAGCGTGAATCAGGTGACTCACCGATATGATAAGCATGCGTACCTGCCGAATCTATCGTGATTTTGTCGAGAAGTTCTCGTTGTTTTACAACATGCCGAAAGACTCCCTCAGCAGTGGGAGAACGGCAGATATTGCCCATGCACACGAATAAAACTGATGTATTAGTCATAAAAAGTTAAAACTCAATCTAAGCCCCTGCAGTTGCCATGCCGACCACTGATATCATATAAAACGCACCAATCCACATCAAAACATGTAAAGCGACACCAAGCCATATTGCCCACTGGTTATAGCCACCTACTTCACGTAAGGCATTGTGCTGTTCGTTTAGGTTTGAAAAATTAGTTTCAACCTGCGCTTTTACTTTTTTATACCGTTTGTACACTAAGTACGGCAAAATACCACCTGAAGCGATCCATGCCGCTAACCCAGCAAATGGAATCATTCCGATAACTGCAAATAGTACAAAAAACACCAGCGCTTCCATATAAAGTTTACGATACAGTAAATAAAAAACGCCACCAAACATTGCCCACCAAGACCAATGCCACGCAAACTGATCAACCCCAGCTGCTGAGTATTTAGCGAAGCCTCGTTGGTAAAAATTCGTTGATGTATCTTTATTTATATAGGCTTCTATAGATGTTAATTCTTCGCTCATGATGCACTCTCTTTATCATTAGTTTTTACACATACTATAGTAGTATATACCAGAGACAAGAAACAGATCACTATGAACGGACTAGAAGCCAAAACAATTCAATGCCCTTATTGTTGGGAGATGATAGAAATTACTGTAGATTGCTCTGTTCACTCACAGGAATATGTAGAAGACTGCGAAGTATGTTGTCAACCTATTGTGATGCAGGTGACTATAACGTTTACAGGCACTCCTGAGGTTCAAGTGGAACGAGAAAGCTAGACTTTAATCACATCTATTTATGTAGTCTCATTTTAATTGGAGATTGCTCCATATAACTCATTACGGAGCCTCTGATTATGAGAAGCTAATTGAACTCAACCCACCCCGAATTTTAGAAGATAGTTCAGGGTTATTCGATGCTAGTATATTGAATGACTAATAGAGACTTTTGCACGACTAAGATGACGAGTAAAAATGGCTAAAATAGTCGATAAGTACAAGCTAAGCATATTTGGCGCGAGCAAAATCAACGGCTCTACTTAAACGCTCCAAGCTTCGTTCTTGACCAATCAAAGCCAACGTGACTTCTAATGAGGGTGACATTCCGCTACCCGTGACAGCTACACGTAATGCCGGCCCTACTTTACCCATACCCAAATCTAACTCTTCACAGGTATCTTTAATAACAGTATTGATAGCATCTTCATCCCAGTCTGTTAACGAAGTAAATTTATTGAGTAAGTTCTGCAAGATATCAGCCGTTGCTGTTTTAAAGTGCTTTTTTGTTGCCTTCTCATCAAAGCCGAAAAAATCTTCATAGTAGTAGCGTATAGAGGCAGCTAATTCTTTTAGTGTTTTAGCACGGTCTCGATGTGCTTCAATAACGTCGGTTAGCTTAGGAGTATTACTCTTTGAACCTTGGTTAATATCTAACTTTTGATCATCGAGGTGCCATTGTAAATGTTCTGCGATTTCATCCGCAGGCAATGTTTTAATATACTGCTCATTCACCCATAATAGTTTTTTTGTATTGAAGGTTGATGGTGCACCATTAACATTTTCTATTTTAAATAGGTCTATCATTTCTTCGCGATTAAAAATTTCTTGATCTTCATAAGACCAACCTAGACGTAATAAATAATTAAGCAAAGCTTGTGGAAAGAAACCTTCATCACGGTATTGCATAACACTTACTGCGCCATGACGTTTTGAAAGGCGCTTCCCATCATCACCTAAAATCATTGGTGCATGGGCAAATTTTGGCAGATCAGCACCCAGTGCCCTCATCATATTGATTTGGCGCGGTGTATTATTGATGTGGTCATCACCCCGTATAACATGTGTCACACCCATGTCTAAATCATCTACCACTACGGTGAGGTTATAAGTAGGTGTACCATCTGAACGAGCAATGATTAAATCATCAAGTTCACGGTTATTAATAACGATTTGACCTTTAATCAAGTCATCTATCACAACATCGCCTTCACGAGGGTTTCTAAAACGAATGACTGATTCAATACCTTCGCCGCTGTGCTTCACATCACGACACTTACCGTTATAACGTGGTTTTTCTTTATTGGCACGTTGCGCTTCACGCATCTCATCTAATTCTTCACGTGTACACACACAGTGATAAGCATCACCTTGCTTTAATAATTGGCTAATAACTTCAGAGTAACGATCGAAGCGATTTGTTTGAAAAATAGGGCCTTCATCATAGTCTAGTCCGATCCAATCCATTCCTTCGATAATGGCATCGACTGACGCTTGAGTAGAGCGCTCACGATCGGTATCTTCAATACGTAGAATAAACTTTCCACCTTGTTTACGTGCGTGTAACCAAGAATAAAGTGCAGTACGCACGCCTCCAATATGGAGATAACCTGTGGGACTTGGAGCAAAACGAGTTCTAATTGTCATTGTTTACAAATATTAATATTAAAAAAAGAAATCTAACACAGCACGCTAAGGATTGCTTCAGATTATACAAATTGAGTACTAAGACTTAAAATATAGACGCAAAAAAGCCTCATTAAATAACGAGGCTTTTTTACAATCACAAATTATAACTAGAACCTATTATGACTAGAACCGATTTAGTAATTCATTCTTAAATTAAAGATTAATGTTCCGCTATCATCGACACCCAGTCCACCAGACATTTCACGGTTAAAGTGATAACGACTACCTGCTGTAATACTGGTAGCTGAAGTTTCAACATCAACAAAATCTACAGAAACTTCACCTTCAAAGTCATTTGAAAAATCATGTCTGAGACCTGCGCTAAGACCATAGCCCGAGCCAGTTATATTATTATTGACATAACTAATAGATGCTAAAGCATCCGTACCGTGTCTTATTGATTTATTAATACCAACACCTGCCTGCAACACATTAATGGTACGGTCTGTAGCGTAAGAACCAATCAGGTTCACAGTAGGGTTAATCTTATGCGAAGCTGCCAGCGCGATATTACCTTGACCATCAACATCAGTATCACCGCCATCAACACCATAACTTACTTCAGCGTAGTCATAGCTAAATCGAGACGCATTCGCCGATGCAACAAAAGAAACACTCGCCGCTAACATCAATATTGATACTGTTTTTTTCATCATGTATACCTTTTAAATAGTTAATTATTATATCGCTTCTAAACATCCCCTATCCCCCTGAAAGTGTAACTAAAATAGTGTTATATAACTTATCACTATCAGATGAGTGGCTTTATTTCAATTTCTATTGGATTTCCAGTTGAAACAAACCAGCAGTTTACCTATCATCATACTCCTATGTCAAACCCAACTCTTTACAAAACTTATTAGTAGCTAATGCGTTAAGTAGAGACCTTTGCACGAACCAGATGACGAGTAAAAATGACTAAAAATTCACTACTTTTCGTTGAAAAACTTGCTAATAACTCGTTATTAGCTTCATTTTCCGCCTCAACTAGTGAAATTTTAGCCCAT
>JAZGFW010000007.1:0-2249 GCA_036479895.1 Cocleimonas sp.
ATGGCGATTGGCTATCACCATCCAGAAGATGACTTTAATGCCAAGCTGCCTAAATCGCGCTTGAGTGCTGAGAAAGTCTTTGTGCATTTATGATGCTTAATTCTACCTCTCTCCAACTTTCTCCCTACTAAGGGAGAGGCTTAACGGCTCGCTCATATCCTTCTAAGCATAGAAAAGCCACTTCATCAATGCAAACGTTACTAACCCTATAAAAATAGTTAAATAAAGTTGCCGTGTGAACAGTGCTACAAAGAACGATAGGGTCGTAGGTATTAAATAATGATTCTGTAAACTTAATACAATTTCACCTTCGCGTACAAATGCGCTCTGTACAATAATTACTGTTAACACAGCAATGGGGACAAAGCTTAAAGCACGTGCCATTAACGGTGGAATATGCACCTTGCCTGCTAAGCCAAAAGGTAAATAGCGCGGCAAAAAGGTCAATACAGCCATCCCGATAATCAATAACCACTCCGTCATTTTATTACCTTTTGATTATCTTCTAATTGTTTGTGGCTCAACAAAACACCTACAGCAATGGCAATAAAAGATGAAAACAGCAAGCCTGTTTGATGAGGCCAACTATGCGTTAACAATGCACTTATGCCTGCTGTAATCGCGCATGCCCAGTCTGCATTATTTTTTAAATGTGGCACGACAATGCCAACAAATGCTACGACCATAGCGATGTCTAAACCCCAGCTTGTTATATCAGGGATTTCTTGCCCCAAGGTTATACCAATACCACTAAAAAATACCCAACTGCTGTACATGGCAATAGCAGAGCCTAAATAAAAGGGGGTAAATTTCACGCCATTTCTATCTTGATGAGAGCCTTGTGAAAAACGGTTGCTCACCGCCGCATAGGTTTCATCCGTTAGCCAAAAAGCCATTGGCACGCGCAACCATTGGGAAACCTTCGATAGCTGTGGCATCAACGAGGCGGCATACAAAATATGACGTAGATTGACGATAAACACGGTGAGTAAAATCACGGGGAAAAGTGTGGCTGAGGCCATTAAAGTTACTGCAACAAACTGCGATGCCCCTGCAAAAACAAAGATGGACATGCCTAGCACCATCCATTCTGATAAGCCTTGGCTGATTGCTAACGCACCGTAAACAATAGCAAAAGGCACAGCAGCAATAATTAAGGGCAAGGTATCGCGTGCGCCAATTAAAAAAGATTGGCGGTTGGATTTTTGTTGATTTAACGGTGTTAGAATTGTAGGTGACATGGCAAAACTATAAATGAAGTTAAGC
Organism: Cocleimonas sp.; assembly: GCA_036479895.1. Classification (GTDB taxonomy): domain Bacteria; phylum Pseudomonadota; class Gammaproteobacteria; order Thiotrichales; family Thiotrichaceae; genus Cocleimonas. Next base: position 1,267 of record JAZGFW010000007.1, read on the forward strand.
CTTAATTATTGTACAAAACTGCGCCGAGTTGAAACAAACATACGCTGATAAGCACCGGGCGCAATACCCAAAGAGCGCTTAAAGTGACGGCTTAAATGACTCTGATCGGAAAACCCACAGTCAACGGCTACATCAGAGAGTTTCATATTTTGCTGAATAAGCTGTTTAGCTCTTAAAACACGACGTTGAATTTGGTAGGCATGTGGTGGCAAACCCACTGCTTTATTAAATAACCGAGCAAGATAAAAAGGGCTTAGCTCTGCAGAATCAGCCAGTGCCTTCATCGAAATACTGTCAGCGAAGTTATCATCCAAATAATCACGCATCCGCTTCACAGCATGTGGTTCATTCCCTAACTTTGTGAGCGTTTTATTTTTTGTGCCATGCCGAGCAATTAATTCGGTCATGGTGCTTAAGTAGTTAGTTTCTCGTTCTAGCAGGTTGCTTGATTGCTCTAAAAGAGTAAATAAGTTGCGTAGTTTGTTAACGGTATCAGTATGCGTAACCACGGCTTGAGGAAACCATGGCGCATCGTTTTTTTGTCCTTCTAGCTCAACTGAGATATTGGCTAACAATTCAGGTGTAGGATACATCGCATGGTAAGACCAACCGTGTTCAGTCGCTGTTGAGCCATCATGCACTTCGTCCGCATTAACTAAAACGATGCTGTTTTGTGGTGCAATATGATTCGCACCAGTGCGGTAAAATTGCTGTGCACCCGAGTCAATCACATTAATACAGTAGCCCTCATGCACATGCCGAGAGAAGGTTTGATCTTTATAGCTTGCCTGTAATAACTCTAAACCACCTAAATCATCTGCACGGCTATAAACCACTTGGTTTTTTTGTTTACTCATAAACGCAGTTTAACATAAGGGTATGCCGCAAGTTTTGTACAAACCTGCTCAATAAACAGCATGATGAAAAACTAATTATTTCTCCGCCATCTCTTTTATCGCCTTATTCATTGCGTTTAACATAGG
>JAZGFW010000008.1:0-7504 GCA_036479895.1 Cocleimonas sp.
AAAAACACATCAGCTATTTGCTTTTATTGTAGCCTTTATTTGGGGTACAAATTTTGTCTTTATAAAAATGGGGCTTGATGAATTACCGCCATTTTTATTTGCTGCAATCCGGTTTACTTTGGTGGCACTACCGCTTATTTTTATCCTACCTAAACCAAAAGTAGGCTGGGGCTTAATTGCTGCTTATGGTTTGTTTGTTGGGGTGGGGCAGTTTGGCTTGATGTTTTATGCAATGCTGGCTGATATATCAGCGGGCTTGGCATCACTCGTGCTACAAATGCAGGCATTTTTCACCATTATTTTAGCCTTATACTTTTTTAAAGAATCAGTCTCACCGGGGCAGTGGGTTGCTTTAGCCATTAGTTTTGTTGGGATAGGGTTAATCGCTAGCCAAGTCAGTGGCAATACTACTTTTTTAGGCGTTGTCTTAGCGTTATTGGCAGCATTAAGTTGGGCATTGGGGAATATCACTGTAAAAAAAGCAGGTAAGGTCGATATTATTGCCTTTTTAGCTTATTCGTCATTATTTGCTGCGCCAGTGCTGGCGTTATTATCTTTTTATTTTGAAGGCTCGGATTTAATTAAAACCAGCCTACAAACTGCCACGATGACCAGTGTTTATGTGGTGCTTTGGCAAACCATCGGTAATACTTTAATCGGTTATGGATTATGGAACTTCTTACTTCATCGTTATGACGCTTCGGTGGTTACGCCGTGGGCACTGTTAGTACCGGTATCAGGTATGGGTGCCTCATACTTAATGTTAGACGAAGCAATGCCAGTGTGGAAGTTAGTTGCTGCTGGGTTAATTTTATTAGGTTTAGTGGTGAATATCATTTCATCCCGACAATCCTTTTTAGTGAGTAAATAAACAATGGCAAGTATTATTCATGGTAAAGCCTTTACCGCAGACAAAGCATGGGGTGCAGTAGATATTGCGAATATGAGTGGCATTACCACCCGTTTACATTGGACAGATCAGTCCTATAAATGGCATACCAATACAGGTGAAGAAGTCTTTGTAGTGCTTGATGGTGTGGTTGATATGCACTATAAATTAGACCAAGAAATCATAATAAGTACATTAACAGTAGGTGATATATTTCATGCTACTGTAGGTACAGAACATATTGCGCATCCAAAGGGTGAAGCAAGAATATTGGTCATTGAATCTGAGGGTAGTGAGTGACGGAGTTATTTGCAGGAATTGATTTAGGCACATCGGGCTGTCGTTTGGTTGTCATTGATGAGAATAAATGTATTCATAGTCAAAGCGCTATTACTTATACAAACCCTGATAAACAAACACCTCAACTCTGGTGGGATTCTGTTTCTGAACTAATAAAAAACCTATCAGTTGATATAAGATCAACGCTTAAATCAATCGCGGTTGATGGCACATCAGGTACACTATTATTAGTTGATTCTGAGGGGAGGCCTAGCTCCTCCGTACTGATGTATCACGATCTTCGTGCAAGCAATGAAGCTGTAATCATAAAAAAAGTAATGCCAGAAAATAATGGCGGGCAGGGGGTTTCGGGTTCGTTGGCGCGTTTACTGTGGTTGTTAAAACATGAAGCTAATGAAAACCATGCACATGCACTGCATCAAGCAGATTTTATTTTAGGCAAGCTGGCTAATAACTTTAGTCTGAGCGATGAAAATAACTGTTTAAAGCTGGGCTATGATGTGGTGAATCAACAGTGGTTGACTAGCGAGCTAAAACAATTGGATATTTCACAATCATTATTGCCTAACGTTTTCCCTATTGGGCGATCAGTTGCAATCATCAATAAAGAAGAGGCACTTCGTTTAGATTTGCCAGAAAGCGTGCAACTGGTCACAGGTACGACAGATAGTATAGGTGCTTTTATTGCAACAGGTGCAGATAAAATGGGTGATGCGGTTACCTCTTTGGGTAGTACACTGGTATTAAAACTTATTTCAGATAAGCCTATATTTTCCTCGCAACATGGCATATATAGTCATCGATTTGGTGATCGCTGGTTAGTGGGCGGAGCATCTAATTCAGGGGCAAAAGTGTTACAAGAGTATTTTTCACAAGCCCAGCTGGATGAAATGACCTTCGCGTTAAAGAGTAATACACCGACAGGTTTGGACTATTACCCCTTAATTAAAGCAGGTGAGCGATTCCCCGTTGCAGATACGCACAAACAGCCTCAACTATTCCCACGTCCTGAATCTGATGTGCAATTTTTTCAAGGTATTTTAGAAGGAATAGCCACTATTGAAAGGCAAGGTTATAACAAGCTACAAGAGTTGGGTGCATCCAAGGTTTCATCAGTACGTAGTGTGGGTGGTGGTGCTAAAAACAAAAAATGGACACAAATTCGTAAACATCAGTTACAGCTTGAAATGATAGAGCCAGAGCAGACTGAGGCGGCTTATGGTTCGGCATTATTAGCATTGAAAGGTGCTAAGCAGTAACTTTTTGTCAACAGAGCAGGTTTTCATAGATATGTTTATATTATCTCTGTGAGAATTTGTGTAACCTGTGGATTTCGTTTCTTTGGTTATTGATTATGATTAAAAGTTTTTTACAAGGTCTTGGTTTTGCTTTTAACGGCTTTTCGCTGATTACTCAAAAAGGTATTCGCCCCTTTGTTGTCGTCCCTTTATTGATTAATATCGCCGTATTTTCATTGGGTATTTGGCTGGCAAAGTCACAGTTTGATAATTTGATGGCGAAAATGCTAGGGTGGCTTCCTAGTTGGTTGGGCTGGTTAGAATATTTGCTTTGGCCATTGTTTGCGGTAGTGATTTTTATCGCGGTTTATTACACTTTTACGATCATCGCTAACTTATTGGCTGCACCGTTTAATTCGGTATTGGCAGAGCGGGTGGAGAAAAAGCTGAACGGTGAACCTGTTCCAGAGTTTAAAGGCTATAAAGCCTTAGCAGGGACAATTTCTAAGTCATTAAGTAGCGAAACTAAGAAGCTATTTTACATGCTTAAATGGCTACCCATCTTGTTAATTATCAGCGTGATACCCGTCGTTAATTTTATTGCCCCTTTTGCTTGGGCAGCTTATGGTGCTTGGATGTTATCACTTCAATACAGTGACTATGCCATGGGAAATCATGAGCTTTTTTTTAAAGATGAAATAGATTTATTAAGAAAAAATAGGGCGGTAGCACTAGGGTTTGGTAGTGCGCTAACCATAATGATGATGATACCAGTAGTAAACTTTTTTGTAATGCCGGTAGGCGTAGCAGGAGGAACAAAACTATGGGTAAAAAAATTGTCAACCTCGAACCACATTAGCAGTAATTAATTACCTATTTGATGTGTTGATAAGCTAAACAATAAAGGCTATGTTTTTATACTATACTTGCGGTAGTTTTATTAATTAATGAAAGGGATTTCACATGAGCTTTAATTTAATCGATTTAGTCAAAGACCAATTATCTGAACAGGTAATGGGTTCACTGGGTAGTGTTATTGGTGGTAATTCATCACAAAATTCTTCTGCTATTAATAGCGCTATACCAGGGTTATTGGGTAGCTTAACGAACCTAGGTGCATCACAATCTAATGCTGATCTCATGTTTAAAGGTATTGAAGCACAAGACGACGGTATTCTTGATAACTTGGGTGACTTACTAGGAGGGAGTGGTCAAAGTGGCTTGCTAGAAGGTGGCACTAAAATGCTTGGTTCATTGCTAGGCGGTGGTGGATTAGGAAGCCTTGTAGGTTCGATTGCTGGTTTTAGTGGTGCAGGTAAGAGCGGTACAAGTAAGCTATTAGGTTTGCTTGCCCCTATTATTTTTGGTGTGATAAAGCGTAAGCTTATGGGTGGCGGAGGCTTTAACGTAGGGAGCTTAATGAGCCTACTTAATGGTCAAAAAAGCAATGTAGCAGCTGCAATGCCAAGTGGTTTTAATTTAATTTCCAGTGGTTCAGAAGCCGTTGAAAATATGTCTGACCGTGCTGTAGAAACGACTCAAGTTGCAGCGAAAGAAGGTTCATCATTTATAGGTAAACTTCTACCTTTGGCGTTATTAGCAGGGGCAGGTTGGTTGGCTTATAACTACTTTATGAATAAGTCTGCTGAGCCCACTAGTGATACTGCTACAACTACACAACAAATACAACCCAAAGTAGCGCCAACTAGTGTGGGTACTCAACAAGTGCCGCAGGTGCAGGGAAATCTAGTTGATCTTGAAAAGAATATAGGAACAACGATGGCTTCAATGACAACATCTTTGGGAAGTATTACCGATGTTGAATCAGCAAAAGCAGCAATGCCAAATATTACAGAAGCTTCTGGTCAACTAGGTAGTCTTGCGGGTTTATTTGCTAAATTGCCTGAAGCTGCGCGAGGACCTATCACTAAAATAGTGGGTGATAATATTCCTATGCTGCAAGATGTTATAAATAAAGTGGGTGCAATTCCAGGGGTTGGCGATATTATTAAGCCTATGGTGGAAAAACTAAGCTCGACCTTGGCAATGTTTAAGTAATAACTTTGTTGTACTTAATAAAAAAGCCTGCTTTGTACTAGCAGGCTTTTTTTTGTTTTCGATATTTATTTAAGAGTAGTTAGGTAATATTCGGCTAACGCTTCACCCAATAACTCGTGTTGAGGTTCATCTAAGTGGATTCCATCGATAGCGCTAGCTTTCGTTACACTATCCGCATTAAAATAAAATACAGCCTGCGCTTTAGCCACTTTTAGAAGCTCATCGGCTAAGCCGATACTGTGTATTTCAGCATCATGAAACTTATCTGCAATGGCTCCTTGGGGTTTTATTATTTTTGGTGGCGCAACCACCATAATTTGCGGCGTTGGCATATCCGGTTCAATGGGTGCTTGTCGAATAATTTCAATTAACTTTGCTGTACCTTGGGCAGAAAGCCACGCATTATTGTTATGCATACGCTGAAAATCATTTGTGCCCAGCATTAATATCACCATTTTAAGCGGTGAGTGCATTTCCATGACTTGTGCTAAATGTTGTGAACCATCACGTCCTGCTTTATAGGGATCAGACCATACGGTGCGTCGACCATTTAGGCAATTCTCAATGACTCGAATATTGTGACCTTGCTTATTTAAGCTAGCTTCAAAAATACCGGTCCAACGTTGTATAAAAGGTAGGCGCTTTCGTGTATTTGGGATGATTCCCCATGATAATGAGTCTGAATAAATTAGTACTTGTTCCATAGTCTTTCGTAAGCCTGCAAGGTAACACCGATATAAATGAAGTTATTCGTGCTAAGATAAATGGGTAGCATTCCTTAAATCCCTTGGGGTTTTATTCCCCGCCCCTTGGGGCGTAATTTTTTTGATAGTTGTATAGAAGTTCATCAGGTACTAATGTATTGCTGATGTTAATTAATACCCCGCTTTTGAGGCACGAAAAAGTCGAGCGTTAGCCCCGCGGGATTTTTATTGTCAATTCTAACAAATACGTACAAGACGTAAGCACGTCGGCAAACAGATGCCGACATAATCGAGTTCACCATCTTAGAAAACAAGATGGGAAGCTCGCTAAATTTCAGCACTGTGATACACATTTTGTACATCATCATTATCGTTAAGTAGTGATAACAATAACTCAAACTTTTCAATATCATCTGCTTCGGTAATTGGTGCAGGGTTTTGCGCTAAGTACTGTATTTCATCCACTTCAAAATCAATCCCCTCAAAAGTATCGACAAGTGCTTGCCTTGCTTTGGCATACTCGGTAGTGGGTGCAAAAACGGTAATCATATTATCTTCACTTTCAATGTCAGTGACATCAATATCGGCTTCCATAAGTGCATCAAGTGTGGCTTCTTCCTTATCATCATCAGTTTTAAATACAAAAATAGCAAGATGATCAAATAAGTGCTGAACCGTACCGGGTGTACCAAGCTTTGATTTTGACTTTGTAAAACACAGACGCACATCACCAAAAGTACGATTTGGGTTATCAGTCAAACACTCAACCAACACCATGCTACCTGCGGGGCCAAAACCTTCATAGAGTGCAGGGGCAAAATCTTCGCCGCCACCGCCTTTTGCCTTATCAATGGCTTTATCAATAACATGCGCAGGGACTTGTTCTTTTTTAGCGCGATCAATTAAGCTTCGAAGAGCAAGGTTGCCATCAGGATCAATACCACCCGCTTTAGCACATACATATATTTCACGTCCATATTTACTATAGACCTTCGCCTTCATATCAGACGTTTTTGCCATTGATTCTTTTCGGTTTTGGTACGCTCTGCCCATGATAGTTCTCGCTTAATTAGTTTCTATAAGCAGTATAACGAAGATGGAACGCTTAGAAAGTGCTTTTTTATTTTGATTAAAGACCGTTTAAGCATCATCTGGTTCGTGCAAAAGGTCTCGATTATTAATTTCGGGCAAAAAAAGCCCCGCCAATTAATAGGTATTAAGACGGGGCTGTATTCTTGTAAAGAAGCTTAACTATTCAGCAGCGGTTACATTAACAGCAGCGGGGCCTTTTGGCCCATCTTCTGTTTCATAATTTACTTTCTGACCTTCATCTAATGATTTATAACCATCCATTTGGATTGAGTTATAGTGAACGAAAACATCATCACTACCGTCATCAGGGGCTATAAAACCAAACCCTTTACTTCCATTGAACCACTTAACTGTACCTGTTGCCATTGGTGAGAAACCTCAAATTTTTATAATAAATAAGCAGTTAGGGCATAGTTTTAACGATATGCCGAATAAAACCGCGTGTTAAGGGTATCATATTTTACTGACGCTCTCCATAGTCTCACGCTATTGACCTATAACTTAATATTGTGCATGCAAAGAACTTCTAGTGGCTCCAAAATAATCTTATAAGGCGTTTTTTACTGTTTTATCCACATGACGTGCTTTTGTTTGCACTTTTTCGAGCATTTTTCGTACAGCACGTTCAGCACGGTGGGTGGCATTATCTATGGCTGCATATAAGTTTTCTTCAGAGTCTTCGATAACGACTGTAGGTAATTTTTTCATTTCAACATGGATATGACAATGCTTATCAACTCCACCTTTTGGCCCATTGTCATCAGATAAGTGCACAATAACTTTTAAAATTCTATCGCCATAATGGTGTAACATTGATTCTAGTTTTTCTTGTGTATGACTGTTAATGGCATCTGTTAAGGTAAAGTTTCTTGCTTGTATGTCTATCATTATTGATTCTCCGTTTGTTATTTAATTGTAAACTTGCCCTGAGACCTTAACTCGAGTGTATGGCAAGATAAAATTTGCGTACTTTTACCTGCTTTTTTAACAATGAGATTAAAATCCAGGCATTGAGTGAATTTTTAGGGGATTTTGTGAAATTCAAGCAATTTCAATCTGTCACCTCATTTGGCAAAGGCCTCATTTATATAACTGAGACCTTTGCACGAATCAGGTGACGAGTAAAAATGACTAATATTTCACTGCTTTTCGTTGAAAAACTTGCTAATAACCCGTTATTAACTTCATTTTCCGCCTCAACCAGTAAAATATTAGCCTATTTT
>JAZGFW010000009.1:0-11445 GCA_036479895.1 Cocleimonas sp.
GCAAAGAAATACCAGCGTTCTGCCAATAGTCCTAAATGTTGGATAATCACAGCAACAGAAAGAATAATGTATGGTAGCGCACCATCCTTACCCAAGCTAACTAACAATATAACCAGAGGAATAAAGAAAGCAAGAACTAAGAAAATCACTTTAATACTCTTTACAAAGCTTTCTTTTTTACCATGAAAGTACTCACGTGTATTAAATGAGCCACCCATAGAACCTTGCGATATTTGTCTGATTTTTTTGTGATTAACGCCAATAGCCGAACGTAAGTCAGATTTCGGCTTGATGCGACGGTTACGAATTAATGCAGCAATACGGAAAATAAAAGCTACCACAAGAAAGAATATCGCCCAGCCAGCATAGAACCGAGTCAACTCTGTTCCCATATAGGCTGATATTTCAGTTGCTACCAAAAAGCCTGATGCTGTACCTAATAAGGTAAAGTTTATTACGGTTAAGGGTGAGTGCCACTCCTGTAAAAACTTGATACAGGCATAGATCATACCCGTACAAATAAATAGTGCATAGGTTGCAACTGTAGCAACAAGTCCTGCTATTAAGGTTGTATCAATACTGGTTCCACCTGGCATTGTAAACAGAGGCTCAGTTAAACCAAAGTAATGTGCGGCACCATAAGCAAAAATAGTCGCCATCGCTATCGGTAAAGCGATAACTTCACGTGACAACCATGATGTTTTCCATTTGGTTGCTGTACGCCATGCTCGTTCTGGACGGCCTAAATGAAAGAATGAAGCAAATAAGCCCACACTTAAAAAGATTAAAGCAATAATACTGCCTAGCACATAAAAACTCGTATCTTGCTGCTCTGGCATAAGCTTGAACTGCGAAAATACCTGACCCGTAAACAAGGCCAGAAATAAGCCCTGACCTGTACCAATCAATGTTGTTAAAAATATTACTGAAAATGCTGGGTGCATAATTTTTTACCTTATTTTAGCGCTATTAAGAGAGCCAAATTTTAATTAGTTTCTTTAAATCTATTCTGGAATAATTGCTCAGATTACCTCTAGCTTACTCCAGTGCAAGGCGGAAAATGTGAGCTTGCTACTGCAAGTGATCATTTTCCAACGCGGCAATGGAGTAAGCTAGAGGTGAGCTGTGCAATCTCACTACCAACTAGTCATGTCGTCTAGCGATGGATCCGTACTTGGCGCGTTATGACGCTTACGCTCTTCCTTACTCAAGGGGTTATCCACACGCTCAAGCTCATCTTGATGAATCTTAATCTTCACTTTGCGACGTGGTAGGTAATGATTCGCAGGCTTTGTACCCCACTCTGGCATTAACTGATAACCCGCTTCTTCACGAATAGCTTTTGATACTGCTGAATTTTCATCATGTATATCACCAAATAAACGAGCACTGGTTGGGCATGACATAACACAGGCAGGCTTACGTTCACTTTCGGGTAAAGCTTCATCATAAATACGATCAACACACAGAGTACATTTTTTCATTACCTGTTGTTGCTCATCTAACTCACGCGCACCGTAAGGGCACGCCCAAGAACAGTATTTACAACCTATGCACTTGTCATAATCAACCAGTACAATACCGTCTGCTTCGCGCTTATAACTTGCCCCTGTCGGACAAACAGGCACACAAGGTGGCTCTTCACAATGTAAACAACTTTTAGGGAAATGTACCGTTTCTGTCTGTGGATAAGTGCCTATCTCAAAAGACTGTACGCGATTAAAAAAGGTACCTGTTGGGTCAGCACCATAGGCATTTTTATCCACCATTGGTCCTGCTTCACCCGATGTATTCCACTCTTTACACGAAGTTACACAAGCATGACAACCGACGCAGACATTTAAGTCTATTACTAGGGCTAGTTGAGTCATTATTTTGCTCCTCCCTTATCTTTTTTAAGGCGTTTCTTTCCGAGCCCATTGCTAAAGTTTCCTGCAAAGAATGCCTGCCACTTATTTTTACGCTTCTTTTCCATACCTGGAAGAGGTTTTACCGATTTAAACTGAGGCGATGTAACCGCTGGCTCATTATCTTCTGCTTTGTAAACACGAACACGTACGTCATACCAACCTGCTTGTCCTGTTACTGGGTCAGAGTTTGAAATATGCTCACCGGCATCATGTGCTGGTAACTCTTCTGAAATAACATGGTTTAGCAAAAATCCTTTATTGGCCTCATTCGCTTTTGGATCAAGTCCCCATGAGCCAGATGCTTTACCGATTGCATTCCACGTCCAAACCGTTCCTGGCTCTAATGACTCTGAAAAACGACACATACAGCGGACTTTACCGTGCATGGATTCAACCCATACCCAGTCGCCATCCCCAAAGCCATTTTTCTGACCTAAAATTGGGCTAACGTATAAATAGTTATGCGTATGAATCTGGCGTAACCACGCATTCTGTGAGTCCCATGAATGGTACATCGCCATCGGGCGTTGTGTTAGCGCATTCAGCGGGTACTTTTGAGTATCAGTGAATTGCGATTCAAGTGGCTCATGATGAAACGGTAATGGGTCAAAATATGTTTCTACTCGTTTACGCAAACGGTCTGGCGGTTGTCTACCATCCGTTTTACCTTGTGCCGCTAAACGGAATTTTTGTAAAATTTCAGAATAGATATGCACATTAATCGGCTCATCGTAACGTGTCATATTGTGCTCTTGCGCCCAATGCAAGTAACCACGGTTCCAGTTACGCATGTATTGGAATGATTTAGGTAATTTGTACTCAAATACACAATTGTTCTTTTCGTACATTTCCCACTGGTTTGGGTTTGGTTCACCTTTAAGTGACTTCTCGCCACTTTTACCACGCCAACCTGCAAGGAAACCAATACCTGAACCAGGAGCTGTTTCAAAGTTAATCACTAAATCGCGATAATCTTTAAACTTACGTGAGCCATTTTCATTTGTAAATGAAGGAAGTTTCAGGCGAGAACCCATTTCGACAAGTACATCTTGGAAAGGTTTACAGTCGCCTTTCGGTGGCAATACAGGAATACGTACAGCGTCAACAGGGCCGGTGTATTCTGAAATTGGGCGATCAAGCATCGACATGGCATCATGACGTTCAAGATAGGAAGTATCGGGCAAAATCAAATCACCAAAATCAACTGTTTCTGAATGATAAGCATCACAAACGATGATAAACGGAATTTTATATTCACCGTCCTCACTTTTATCCACCAACATTTTACGTACTTCAGTGGTATTCATGGATGAGTTCCATGCCATGTTTGCCATAAACATCATTAATGTATCGACAGGATAAGGATCACCTCGCCATGCATTGGTAATCGCATTGTGCATTAAACCATGCACTGACAGTGGGTACTCCCAAGAGAAACCTTTATCAAGACGAATCGCCTCACCATCATCATCCACAAATAAATCATCAGGATCAGCAGGCCAACCTAGTGGCATACCATTTAGTGGTGTATTTGGCTGGACATCATCCCAGCCTTTGGGAGGCTTAGGACAAGGTGGAATCGGACGTGGGAAGGGTGCTTTATGACGGAATCCACCAGGGCGATCAATTGTCCCTAGTAATGTCATCAAAATACTTAAAGCACGAATTGTTTGAAAACCATTTGAGTGTGCTGCCAAACCACGCATAGAGTGGAATGAAACAGGGTTGCCGATAACGCTATCGTGATCTTTTCCCCAAGCATCTGTCCATTGGATAGGTAACTCTATTTTTTGGTCACGTGCAACAATACCCATTTCATGCGCTAAACGCGTAATAGTATCAGCAGGAATACCTGTTATACCCTCGGCCCACTCAGGCGTGTAATCTTCAACACGCTCTTTTAATAATTGAAAGGCAGGTTTACAAGGCGTGCCATCATCAAGCTTAAATTCACCGGTTAAATAAGGGTCTACGCCTTCTGTATGCATGGAGATTGGAATGTCTAAATCTCTATCCCACCACAGCTTATTTTGTGGATCAAAACAACCTTCTTCTTCCGGCACCTCAAAGCGCAGGAACATACCTTCTTCGTTACTGCCTGGCGTCATATCGACCAGCTCAGCCGAATTGGTGTAATTGACCAAAAAATCGCGGTCATACAGACCCTTCTTAATCAAAATATGGATAACCGCTAAAATAAATGCACCATCAGTACCCGGCTTAATAGGAACCCATTCATCTGCAATCGCCGCGTAACCCGTACGTATAGGGTTGATTGCTACAAAACGTCCACCGTTTCGTTTGAAGTTAGAAAGCTCTATCTTCATAGGATTGGAGTGATGATCTTCCGCTGTTCCGATCATAAAGAATAATTTTGAACGCTCTAAATCTGGCCCACCGAATTCCCAGAATGACCCACCTATAGTGTAGATCATGCCTGCTGCCATATTTACCGAACAGAAACCACCATGTGCAGCATAGTTAGGTGTACCAAACTGCTTAGCAAACATACCCGTAAGCGCCTGCATTTGGTCACGCCCTGTAAACAGTGCAAACTTTTTAGGGTCTTCTGCTCGTATTTTACCGAGACGCTCTTCCATGATACCAAAAGCTTCATCCCACGAGATCTCTTCAAACTCTCCCGCGCCACGCTCAGTCCCTGCTTTACGTAATAACGGTTTCGTTAGTCGCGCAGGTGAATACTGCTTCATAATCCCCGAAGCACCTTTTGCACATAACACGCCTTTATTTAAAGGATGATCGGGATTGCCTTGAATGTAGCGAACTTCGCCATCTTTGATGGTGACTTTAATACCACAGCGACAAGCACACATGTAACAGGTCGTTGCTTTAACTTCAACACCTTCTGTTTTATCTACGATGGGGATATTTTTCATGCGAAACCTTTTGCTAGACAGTGTTAGTAGTAATCAAATATATTAGAACATTACGAATTACTAATTTAGTCGCAGGATAATGCCTAATTTTTTTTTATACTTCAAATTAACATTACTTATGACGAGATGATTCATGCTGATAGGGGTCGATAAAGTTAAGACTCGTCACTAAACCGAAATTTTTCTATACGCCAATCACCTTTATTACACTTGATAACAAGGCACGATGGGCCACCACGTGTCCGTGTTTTACCCGCGGCACCAGGGTTAACAATCCAAGGCGTAGTTGTTTTATCAATCACTTGCTTATGCGTGTGACCATAAATAATAATTTTCGCATCTGGATGGGTGTTTCGTAATGAGTCATGATCGGGCGAATGATGCCCATGTTTATGCCCGTGTTCTATTGTGATAATTTCACCACAAACATCAAAACTTAAAACGGATGGAAGTTGTTTTTTAGAGATATGACAATAAGGGTCATTATTGCCCGTCACAGCATAGACTTTGCCACTTTTAGGCTTCATTAAGTCAAGTATATCTTCACCACAAATATCACCCGCATGAACAGCTATATCGCAGTCACGAATGATCTCAATGATTTGAGGCTCAAGATGTGCATGAGTATCTGAGATTACCGCAATTGTGACTGTCTCCATGGGTTTCACTCTATTCAAGAAATCGGAGAGATATTCTCATCCTTAAAAACGTCTTCCATATCAGGGTCGTCACCAACCTTACCGCCCAGTGCTATTTCTTCTTCTGTCGCATCACGAACCGAAAGTATCTCAAGCTTAAAAACAACTTCTCTTCCGCACAAAGGGTTATTGCCATCTACAGTCAATGTGTTCTCATCAATCCGAGTAACAATAAAGTTTTTTGGGTCACCCTTATCATTTTCCATGGTAATTGTTATGCCAACTTCTTGATATTCCTCAGGAACATTTTCTAGACGGTCAGTAAAAACTAAGTTCTCATCTCTTGGACCATAAAGCTTATCGCAGTCGATTGGCACTTCAATAATATCACCAACCGAATGACCCTCCAACTCATCTGTAACTTCAGCGGCTAAAACAGATTCAACCCCCTGAACATAGGAAATCGGAAACTCAACTAAGGTTAATACTTCTCCAGATTTTTGGTCTACCACTTTGTAACTTAGCTCAACTAATTTATCTTTTTGAATAATTTCTTTCATAATAATTGGGGGATATAAACAGCCATTTAGGCATAATATTTAAAAATAGGTAAGGATACTTTAATCCTGTTTCTTAGCAAAGATGTTCTTTTAAAAAGTACACATCAATATTTTTCTTTTTTACTTTCGTGCAGGCAATAATCATTCTATTTGAAGTGACGACTAGGATATTACAGAATTATATGGAACTTGAGCAAATATCCGTTAAACGAGTGCTGTAAAAGCCATCAAGGTGAATTTGTTGCTTTATTTTTACTGCAAAAGATGAGAAAATACAAGGATCGAGATAGTTTTAAATTGTATTTTTTATTACAATGGCTGTCACGCGAATTTAATATTATAAGGTAGTTATCATGAGTGGACAACCAGCAACTAGACCTAAAGTACCTGAAGGTACAACAGCCCTTTTAAAAACTCGTCAGAAAAAAGCGACTAAAACAGGTTACGTTGGATACGATACAATTTGGGAATCGTTTCAAACAGAAGTAAAATACACTACACCTAAAGCACCATAAGTATATCTACCGCGCAACCTTTCAAGTTTTATAGGTCGCGCGGTTACTTAATACTTCCCTGAATACCCTAACTTATAAAAATAATTTAAATACCATTAAAATATAATCATTTATTTTAATCTGATTTACTTCTATCTTTCCTTAGAATATCCAAAAACTAATACACTAATCTTCTTCTCTGCATTCTATGGGATTAAACCCACATTTAACGAAATTGTTTACCGCTATTAAAAAAGAGTAGCACCAAAAATCTTTACTTCTTCTTTCTCAAAACCTAAAACTAATCGACCCAGCCATTCACCAACCTTCTTCTCATTCGTTTGCTTATATAGCACAGTCACATGTTCACCACGACGGATCATACCAAGGTATTCTCTTTCTTTAGTCAGGTTTTTAGTTAATTCACTTTTTGCAAACTGCTTACCGATTTCTACTTCATTAGCCGCAAGCTTCATAGCATGCGCAAAATTTCGGGTAAAAGCACCGTAGTTTTTGTTATTAGAGTATTTAACAAGATCATCCCAAAAAGGATGAGCAACTTTTAGTATTTCTTCATCTGATAAATCAATAATATTCATAATAATTTAAATCCAATTTTTTAAAGGAAAAAAAGACCAGCAATATCTGCTGGCCTTTTTTGACTACATATAAAATCTAGCTAAATAACAACTAGATTATACGTTGCAGCTTACTTCTTTTTAGCTGGTTTATCATCTGCTTCATCAATCAAATGATAAAGAGGTGCTTTTTCCATTGTGTATTTTCCTGTCTCTGGATCACGATGTGAAACAGTTAATACATGCCAATCTTTATCATCAAGCTTCATATGATCACCACGGTAGTAATAACCAGGCCAACGCGTTTCTTTACGGAACAACGTATGCTGCATTACTGACTCAGACGTTAATATACGATGCTTAAGTTCCCATGCACGAAGTAGTTCATGAATATCTTCAGCTGCGATACCACCATCCCAATCTTCTGCCAGTACACCCATCTTTTTAAGACCAATGTTTAACAACTTTTCATTAGTCATGTAACTTACTGTAACACCGCCACAGTACTCATCCATCATCTTTTGAAGACGATCAAGACCTTGTCGAGGGTTAATGTAATAAGGGTTAACCGAACCAGCAGTGATGTGGTTACGATAAACTTTATACGTTTCCATTGGCTTGTAAACTTCTTCTTTACGCTTTTCGATCTGAGCGTCTGTTACAGAAATACCATTTGCTTTGCCATCATCAATATACTTAATTGCCGCTTTTGCTGCGATACGACCTTCTGTAAATGAACCAGAAGAGAATGCGTGAGGTGTACCACCAACAGCATCACCACAACCAAACAGACCATGTACAGAAGTCATTCGGTTATATCCCCAGTAGTATTCTGGTGGAGATAAATCCTCAGGGCCTGAACACCAAGCGCCACAACCCGTTGCGTGTGAACCCATAACATAAGGCTCTGATGTTGTTAATTCTGGGTTTTCGTGCTTAGGGTCAACATCATTTGACGCCCAAAGTACGGCTTGACCTACGGTC
This sequence comes from Cocleimonas sp., assembly GCA_036479895.1. Classification (GTDB taxonomy): domain Bacteria; phylum Pseudomonadota; class Gammaproteobacteria; order Thiotrichales; family Thiotrichaceae; genus Cocleimonas. Next base: position 8,062 of record JAZGFW010000009.1, read on the forward strand.
ATACCCAAGAAGTTATGCCATCCGATTTCTTCAAGATGCGGATCTTGGAAAGCTTCCATTGTAACCATGTGAATTGGACCGCGACCTGCATGTACCTCGTTGATAAATGCATGGTTACGTAGACACGTAGGAATTGGCTTATGTGAGAAATGTTGATTTTCTGTATCTAGGTACTCTTTACCCACCATCTTAGCAAGCTCAGGGAACCACTTTGATTCATACTCTTCACCATTACAGTTTTGAGTATAAGTCTTAAGATGTAAGAAGTAAGCGCCAACAGGACCATAACCATCTTTAAAACGAGCTAGAACAATTTTGTTCTCCATCTGCGTCATTTTTGCGCCAGCTTCAATCATTAGGCCGTAAGCAGAACCAGAAGACCATGGTGCATACCATACTCGACCTGCACCTTCACCAACTGAACGTGGCTTATAAATATTTGAAGCACCACCAGCACCAACGATTACCGTCTTAGATTTAAATACGTGATAGTTACCCGTACGCACATTAAAACCTACCGCACCAGCAACGCGATTATCCGAAGACTCATCCATTAATAAGTGAGTCACACAGATACGGTTAAACACTTTATCTGCTGATTTCTTAGCTGCTTCTGCAACCATCGGCTTATATGATTCACCGTGAATCATTATCTGCCAACGACCTTCACGTAAATAAGCACCCGTCTTAGGGTCTCTCATGATAGGCATTCCCCACTCTTCAAACTGGTGAACAGCCGAATCTACATGACGCGCCATATCAAACAACAAATCTTCGCGAACCATACCCATTAAATCCATACGCGCATAACGTACATGATCTTCTGGATTGTTCTCACCGAAACGTGTACCCATGTAACAGTTGATTGCATAAAGACCCTGTGCAACTGCACCAGAACGGTCAATATTTGCTTTCTCTGCAATAACGATTTTTTTGTCTTTGCCCCAATGTCTAGCTTCAAAAGCGGCACCTGTACCACCTAAACCAGCACCTGCAACAAGCACATCGATATTATCTTCAATAATTGTCTTGTAAGCCATTAGTAGTAAACTCCTTCTTTCATTACTAGTTTATTCGATTCCAGTGTATGTATCCCACCTTCATCCATACGAATATACTTAGGTTCATTGAAAAGGTACTGACTATTTCGCATATCATCAGCTGGAGCTGAGACTGTATTAAGGTCAGGAATACCTTCGCCCCAAGGCTTGGTAGTGATTGGCGCTAATAGCTCCATATCTTTCTTGCCGTTACGGAAGATAATTCTCCAAGCGATAACGCCCTTCTCTTCATCGCGGTGTACACGAACAGAACTTCCTAACGGTGTAAAGTCTGCATAGCCACGAACATCAATAGCATGATGCGGACAAGCTTTTACACAAGAGTAACATTCCCAACACATATTGGGTTCTATATTGTAAGCACGACGAATAGTTGTATCGATATGCATGATGTCTGATGGACAGATATCAACACATTCACCACAGCCATCACAGCGAGTCATATGTACATATGTAGGCATAATAAATCCTCTAAATAAATTTTTAAAAAAACGATCTTAATTTTTTAACTGTCGAGCCATTAATAATTACTTGCTGACCCGCGTCTAATACCCGGACCCATATTAGGAGGATTCTCTCCCATGTAAGTAGGAATATCAGGGAATTTTTCTTGAAGTGCTTTACTAGTTAAATCAAAGTCTTCTGGAAGCCCTTCGTTACTGCCATCCGCATTCTTGATTTTCTTATCGTATGCAGCTGCTGGCTTGAAGAACATATGTGCAAACTTTGACCAGATTACGGTAGTGAACAAGAAAGTAGCTGAAGCTATAAATAGAACAAGGAACAAGCCCATGCCACTAGTCAATGACCAAAGCAATGCGAACGTACATGTTGCAAGCAAAGAAAGAATAAACATATCTGCGCGAGGTGCTATCTCATACCATGACTTGCCTTCTGCAGCCACATCAACACGAATTGCAAACCAGAACCAATAACCACCAATACAAAGACTTAGCGCACCCAAGTGCCACAAAAGAGCCAAAATTGGCGTGTCAATCGTTTGTGGGTAGGCAAAAATCATAATAGCCGTTGTAGCAACAAAGATAATAAAACCATACATTGTCATCAAATGAGAGAGTCTACGCTTCTGATTAGAGAACTCTGATGAAGTTAAAACTTCGCTAGTAACTGTACTAACCAAAAATGAAGTCTTATCAGATCCACTTACTTCACGTTTAGCATGCTTTTTTGCATCTTCCGCTTGTTTAGAGAAGTATTTAGCACTCTTCTTGTGCCATACATCAAATAACGTCCCGCCTATGACAAAAAGAATCATTAGAACAACGTAGGCTTGCATTGTCCCTGGCGTAAATATATCGGGTGATTCCGCATTTAACTGCGCGAATGGATTGGTGGTAATCATTATTAAAAACTCCTAAGTAACAAATTAATTAAAACAAAATTTAAACTCTAAAAAAACAGATCTATTTGGCCGAGTGACCGCTCATTTCTATTTCTACTTTATCTTCATCTGCAATACCTGCGTAGTAAGCTTGTAACACCTTGACATCGCCTGTTTCACGCGATGATATTTTAACTTTGGGAGACTGCAGCACGAACCTCTCTACCTCTGCCTCTGACCCTTATAAAAGTAGTGCAAACACAGGTTAATATAACCCCACAAGCTATCGACGAATTTTCAAGAACCCTACCCTATAGACTTTCATAGCTTAAATCAATACCCATTCTGGTCAAAGAATTTACTATAATCAGAGTTTTCTATTTATATCAAATATCCATCCTGTGATAAAAAAATACTATAGGCTCGGATAAGCCATGTTTTTCCGCATCTTACCTGATCGATCCTCTTGCTCTTGATCATTAAATAAGCATGACAGAAAGCTTAATATTAAAAAAAATAAAACTTTAAAATTCCGACAGCTGGCGAGGATAAGTTAGCATGAGACCTTTGCACGAGTCAGTAGCGAAAGAAAAATAGGCTAATATTTTACTGATTGAGGCGGAAAATGAAGCTAATAACGGGTTATTAGCAAGTTTTTCAACGAAAATCTGTGACATATTAGTCATTTTTACTCGTTACCTGGTTCGTGCAAAGGTCTCTATATGTATCCAGCTCCAACCTGAAACATTTTCTCAATCGCTGTAATATAGCGCTTGTCTGATAAAAACAAAATCACATGATCATTCTCTTCAATGATGGTTTCTTGGTGCGGCATGATTACTTCATCATCACGCACAATCGCAGCAATAGTAGCACCTGGCGGTAACTTTAAATCAACACGTTTACGCCCAACAACACGAGAGTTTTTCTTATCACCGTGAGCAATTACCTCGATAACTTCTGCCGCACCTTTTCTTAAGG
>JAZGFW010000010.1:0-6423 GCA_036479895.1 Cocleimonas sp.
CCAAGATATTAGGTATTTTGTCAGAAAAACAAGCAAATCTTATAATAACAACTATAGTCAGTTTAAATGCTTTTAAGCGAGTTTGTAAACGATGCAAGACAGTGTAAAAAATAATACTAAACGTACCGTCTTTTTTATCTCAGAAAGTACTGGTATTACTGCTGAAACTTTGGGCATGAGCTTGCTCTCGCAGTTCCCTCATGTTGAATTTACTCAGATCCAACGCCCTTTTGTGGATAATGAAGATACAGCCAAAAAACTCGTGGGTGAAATAAATCAAGTTGCAGCAGAGGAGAGCTTTCGTCCTCTTGCTTTTGCTACGATGCCAGAAGAGAAAATCAATCAAATACTACAACAAGCGAATTGCCATTATTACGAAGTTTTTGAAAGCTTCTTGGACAAGATCGGCCATGATTTAAAAACCAAACCCGTATTGGAGTCTGGATTAAGCCACGGTTTGGTGAATGAAAAAACTTACGATGCGCGTATTGACGCACTCAACTTTACCTTAAAACACGATGATGCAATGGTGTTAAAAACCTTAGGTGATGCGGATGTAATTATTGTCGGGGTTTCACGCTCGGGTAAAACACCTACCTCACTTTATTTAGCGCTAAAATTTGGTATCAAAGCAGCAAATTATCCTATTACTGAGGATGACTTTGAACAGAATGCCTTACCCGACGTATTACTAGAAAATCGTGATAAATTATTTGCCACTAGTATCAAGGCAAAACGCTTGCATCAAATCCGAGAAAAGCGCATGCCTAACAGCAGTTACTCAGCCTTAGAAACGTGTAAGTCTGAAATTAAACAAGCTCACGCATTGTATGAGAAATATGGCTTAACTCCGATGGATGTGACCACTCAATCGATAGAAGAATTAGCGGCACAAATTGTCCGAAAGCTTAAAGTACCTTATTCTAAAAAGGATTCACTGATATGAAAAGTACCAATAACATCATCTGGCTAAACGAGCTAGGCATTAACGATATTGACACTGTTGGGGGCAAAAATGCTTCGCTCGGTGAGATGATACAAAACCTGAGCAACTTAGGCGTGAATGTACCCGGTGGCTTTGCAACCACCGCTGATGCGTATAGAGGTTTTTTAGAGCATGAAAATTTAGGCAATAGAATCAATGCTTTATTGGATGAGCTTGATGTTGATAACTTGGAAGATCTATCTAGAACAGGTAAGCAAATTCGTGATTGGATTATGCAAGTTCCACTTCAAGCCGAGTTAGAAGCAGATATTAATCAAGCCTACGCAGTGCTTGAAAAAGACTACGGAAAGGATGTTACATGGGCAGTTCGTTCATCAGCAACCGCAGAAGATTTACCCGATGCCTCATTTGCAGGTCAACAAGAGACCTTTCTAAATGTTGCGGGTATTGATGATATTAAAATGGCAATTCGCAAAGTTTTTGCCTCGCTCTTTACTGATCGAGCAATTTCATATCGGGTACATCAAAACTTTGCACATGAAGGCGTGGCTTTGTCGGCTGGCATTCAAAAAATGGTACGTTCTGATATTGCTGCCAGTGGGGTGATGTTTACCTTAGATACGGAATCAGGGTTTGATAAAGTCGTGTTTATTACCGGTAGTTACGGATTGGGTGAAATGGTAGTGCAGGGGGCAGTAAATCCTGATGAGTTTTATGCACATAAAGCCAATCTAGCAGCGGGTAAACCTGCAGTACTCAGTCGAACCCGCGGCAGTAAATTGATAAAAATGATTTACGACAAAGAGGGGGATGAACCTGTAAAAATAGTGGATGTCGATAAAGAGCAACAGTTTAAATATTGCATAACAGACGAACAGGTTGAAGAACTTGGTAGGCAAGCTGTCATTATTGAAAAACATTACAAACGTCCGATGGATATTGAGTGGGCGTTGGATGGAAATGATGGCGGTTTATACATTGTACAAGCGCGTCCTGAAACAGTTCAAAGCCAAGCGGGTAATGTTATCGAGCGCTTTGAAATGAAGCAGAAGGGCGTGGTATTAAGTGAAGGTCGTTCTATTGGCTCACGTATCGGTGCGGGCAAGGCCAAAATTATTCTTAGTTTGGATGATATGGATAAAATCCAGCCCGGTGATGTGTTGGTTACCGATATGACAGATCCTGATTGGGAACCGATTATGAAGCGTGCTTCCGCCATAGTGACAAACAGAGGTGGGCGAACGTGCCATGCTGCGATTATTGCACGTGAGCTCGGTGTGCCAGCTGTTGTAGGTTGTGGTGATGCGACAGACTCCATTGCCAATAATACGCCACTTACGGTGTCATGTGCTGAAGGTGATACAGGTTATGCTTACGAAGGAATTTTAGATTTTGAAGTAAATACTACTCAAATTGACACTATGCCAGACCTTGATTTAAAGGTAATGATGAATGTTGGTAGTCCTGATCGTGCCTTTGATTTTTGCCAGTTGCCCAATAAAGGTGTGGGCTTGGCGCGTATGGAATTTATCATTAACAATATGATTGGGGTACATCCTCGTGCGTTGTTAGAGCTGGATAAACAATCAGAAGAGCTTCAGAAAGTAATTAAAGAAAGAACACAAGCTTATGATAGTCCAAGAGATTTTTTTGTTAAAAAAATCAAAGAGGGGGTTTCAACTTTAGCGGCGGCCTTCTACCCCAAACCTGTTATTTTGCGCATGTCTGACTTTAAGTCGAATGAATATGCCAACTTAATTGCAGGGCCAAATTATGAGCCGCATGAAGAAAACCCCATGATTGGTTTTCGTGGTGCGGCTCGTTATATCGATGAAAGCTTCCGTTCTTGTTTCGAAATGGAGTGTGAAGCCATCAAGTTTGTTCGTGAAGAAATGGGGTTTGATAACATCGAAGTGATGATTCCTTTTGTTAGAACGCTTGATGAAGCTAAGGCCGTAACAGGGTTACTGGCAGACAATGGCTTGGCTCGTGGCGACACTGCTGGTACTAGTAAAAAAGGTTTACGTCATATCATGATGTGTGAACTTCCTTCCAATGCCATCTTAGCCAATGAGTTTTTAGAATATTTTGACGGATTCTCAATCGGCTCTAATGATATGACTCAATTAACCTTAGGATTGGATCGAGACTCAGGGTTGGTTGCAGAGGGTTTTGATGAGAGAAATCCAGCGGTAAAAGCCATGATTAAAATGGCGATTACAGCCTGTAAAGAGCAGGGGAAATATGTCGGTATTTGTGGGCAAGGTCCCTCAGATCATCATGATCTTGCGCAGTGGCTGATGGAAGAAGGTATTGATAGTGTCTCACTAAACCCGGATACCGTTATAGACACTTGGAATCGTTTAGCAGATCAATGTGATTGAAGGTGGTGACTAGTAGGCAAGTTTTATTGAATATTCATAGACCAACTATGGCTATCGTCCATCATTTTGGATTCGCCAGAATAACTTATAGAAAGTTTCCCATCTTTAATACCTATCTTATTAAAGAGGTTAGTTGAGCTGGGAACCGAATTGAAATTATCGGTATGGTTCTTTTTCTCAACGCCATAGGATGCAATGTAAAAACTTTTAATCGTTGAGGGCTTTATTTCATTTGTTTTGAAGGTTATTTCAGTCACGATATAAGGATACCATTGCCATCGTTCTTCATTAGGCGTTTCCTTTTTAAATAAAACCATAAACTCATTTTTACCTGCTTTTAGGTCACTTCTTTCAGTATCAGAAAGGAGTGATGGCGTTTGGATAATGGTTAATACTTTTTTACTTTCGTTCCAATGGTAGATAAAGTCTTTAATAGGTAGTTGGGCATTATTTTTCTTATAGCTTCCATAGGATGTTTCGCCAAACAATAATGTCGAGATAACCATTAGGGTTATCATAATAAAAGTTTTTATCACTGTAGTTTGCATTACCATTACTTATTAGCATTAAGCTTAATTTGTCTAAAGAGGTTATAGAGAAGGTACAACAGCGCCACCTACGGCTCCACCGACCGCACTACCCACTGCACTTCCTACTGGGCCACCCACGCTCCCAACTGCTCCGCCCACAACACTACCTGCTGTACTTGCTGCTGCACCTGCAACTGCCGCACCTGCTTTCACAGGTAATGTAGCAACACCAATAGCACCACTAACAACTTGTTGTTGTGAGCAAGCTTGGAGTATTAAAATGAGAGTAAAAGACACTGAGATTTTTAAGGTTTTCATTATATTTTTGCCCGTTTTTTAATTTAAGTGTTTCAGTATAACAAAATACGGTTAATTTTTATTAAACTTTATAAGGCGTAGTACCAAGCTCATCCCCACTAAAATAATGACTGTTGCTCCCCACATTCTTAAAGTTACTACCTCGTTTAAAACTAAATAACCCCATATGAAAGCAAATATTGGAACCAAAAAGGTAACACTAACTGCGCGTGATGGGCCAATATTATGGATCAATTTAAAGAAAATAAGATAAGCTAAAGCCGTACAAACAAGGCCTAGTATGATTGCGTAGATCCAGTCGGTATTACTGATTCCTGTAAAATCAGGTAAGAAAAAGGGCACAATTAAGAGCATAAATAATGAGGCGAAAAATAAACTACCTGCCGTGGCTGTAAGAGGTGTTACATCGGATAAATATTTTTTAGTACCATTTGAGGCAATTCCATAAAACAGAGGTGCCGTTATCCCAGCCAAAATTGGCCAGAGTGATTCAAATGTGAAACTAACCTTATCCCAAACGAGTACTAATAAACCCGCAATACTAATAACCAAGCCTATAAATTGGAGCATTGTCATTCTATCTTTCAGCCAGATATGCGCAATTAATGCAGTAAAAACTGGCGTCATAGCATTAAGGATAGAAACATTACCACCGCTTAACGTTAGGCTAGCATAAGCAATAAAACAAAAAGGTAAGGCAGAGTTTGTTATACCAACCCAAGCTAGCGTGCGCCAATGTTGTATAAACTCTTCTCGACGGGTTTTAGTCAATAAAAACATACTTAAAAATAAAGCAGCAACACCAATACGAACAGTGATTAAGGCAATGGGGCCGAAGGATTCCGCTGTAGCGCGCATAAGCATAAAGGAGCTTCCCCAAATTGCAGCGAGAAATATGAGGAGCAGGGTGTCAGTTAATTTCATTTGTGCTTCTTTTCAAGGTTAATTAAGAAAGCTTTTCGATCTAAACCCCCACCATAACCCGCTAAACCTCCATCTTTTGCTATAACACGGTGGCAAGGGATAAGGATGCTAATACGGTTATTGCGGTTAGCACTGGCAACTGCGCGAAATGCTTTGGGTTTATTAATAGCTTGCGCTTGCGCTAAGTAGGAGCGAGTTTCACCGTAGGGTATTTTTAATAATGCATCCCAAGCTTGCATTTGAAAATCTGTACCTTTGAACGCTAAAGGCACACTAAATTTTTTTAAGCCACCGCTAAAATAGTCTTTAAGTTCTTGGGATAACAATTCAAAATATGAGCTGTCGCCACTTTTGATCGTGGCGCAAAAAGATTTTTCGAGGCGTGGTAATTGCATTGCAACACGGTTGGTATCTGTAAATTCAAGAAGGCAGATTCCTTTGGTGGTAGCACCTGCCAGTAACTCTCCAAAAGGTGTTTTAATTGTTTGGGTGACGATGGTGGTCATAATTTATTCCATAACTGAAAGGTTAGATAACTACGAAACGGTGAGGCTTTAGCAGGATCAAGTTTTAAGCCTAATGTATCCATTGCTTTTTTAACCCCAAGATCACCGATAAGATAAATATCAGGGTCACTTAAACCACGCATTTTGGCATAATCGATGGTCCAAGGGCCAACTCCTTTAAGATCTAGCCATGTATCTGGATTGTTTGCAGACTCTGAGTGTATAAAGTGATTAGCTAAGCTTCTTAGTGTTTCTTTACGCTTTCCTGGCATCTTAATAAAACTATAGTCTGTATTGGCCAGTGCTTGTACGGAAGGGAAATAGATTTTCCCATCGGTGGTTTTCTCCCCTAACTCATTAATCACTGATTTTACTAAATTACAGGCTGCAACGACTGAAATTTGTTGTCCTAAGATGGCACGTATGCCTGCCTCAAGCAGTGACCATGTACCAGGTAATCTTAACCCTTTTGTATGGTTATGAAAGCCTGAGCTGTTTAGGCATTGCTCAATAGTGTTGCTATCAGTATCTAAGTCAAGGATTCGACGGATGTTATTAACGACACTTTTTAAGTGTGAAATGTCATCAATTACAATCGTGACATCAAAGCGGTGCTTATCGTGATTATGATGTGCCGTAAAATGCCCCTTGCAGTTTATTTGTGTGTTTTTCTTTGAAGTGTTGTCTTCAAGGTTATCTTCAAAAAAGAAGGTGCGTCCGTAACTGTTTTCTTCTGTCCATTCTAATCCTTCGATAAGTCGGGCGGCATAAAATTGTTGTAGGTGCTGCCAGTCGTAGGGTGGTCGGTAATATAA
>JAZGFW010000011.1:0-15211 GCA_036479895.1 Cocleimonas sp.
GTCTTGGGGAGATTGGTATTCACATTGAAAGTGAAGAAGCTTTAAATGCGGCTTTTTCACGTTTTAAAGATGTCGCTGATCGTAAGCATGAAATATTTGATGAGGATTTAATTGCTATTGCCAATGAGTCCCAAGTTGCCATTGAAAACACACGTTATCATTTAGTCTCATCATGGGTCTGCTCTGAAACAGGTGAAACGCCTCATGCGAAGGTGACCTTAAAGATTGATGGAGACGAAGTCTCGGCAGAGGCTAATGGTGGTGGCTCGGTGGATGCAGTATTCTCAGCCATTAAAAATATTGTTAAAGATCATGGTACCTTGGAACTGTACTCTGTTAATGCCATTACTAGTGGAACTGATGCGCAGGGGGAAGTAAGCGTTAAGCTTGAAAAAGCCGGTCGACAGGTTTACGGTAGTGGTTCAGATCCTGATATTGTCATCGCCTCAGCGAATGCTTATTTAGACGCTCTAAATAAATTAGCTTTGGCAAGTGATCGAGAGCATCCACAACACGGTGGTGTATAGCCATACTTTTTTTATGACAAGTCCTGCGCAATTAAAATACCTTGAGGCCATCGGGATACCCGTTTGGGTATCCCGTGAGCGTATTGTTCTTGTAGATAATAAAAAAACAATGCAGGTTGGTCTATCGAGTGAATCTTCTGACTGTGTTGGTTCGGCAGAAGATATCCTGCATGATTTAGAACATAAAACGGGGCATTCAATAAAAGAAGGTTTTAAGCTAGATAAAGTAAGAAAAACTGTTGATCAGGTTTTATCAACATCTAGTCAACAGCAAACGACAACAGCAGACAAACTAGCCAATGAAGTAGGCCGTACAAAGCATCATATCATCTACGCTTGTGGAAAATTAGAGGCAGATTGGTTAATTATTGGCGAATCACCTGAAACCTCAGAAGAGAGGCAGCAGCAACCCTTTTCAGCCGACTCAGGCTTGCTTTTGAGTAATATGCTAAGAAGTGTGGGTCTGATAAACCCAAGAGAAGATGCCTATTTAATTAATGTCCTTAGACAGCCTTTATCAACAGCTGAAACAGATAGTTCAGCACAATTAAATCAATTATTACACGAGAAAATAATTGAGATTAAGCCCAAAATTATTTTGAGTGTAGGTCAAATATCCGCTCAAAACTTATTGCAAAGCACCGAGCCACTAGCGCGTTTACGTTCAAAACAGCATACTTATGCGAATACAGATATACCTCTTGTTGTGACTTATTACCCGTCTTATCTACTAAGTAAACCTCTGGATAAAAGAAAAGCTTGGGATGATTTAAAATTAGCCATGTCACTTATGGTAATGGAATAACCACGAAAGACTATGAGTGAAAAGCGCCACTTAAAATACCTTAGAAAAATGATCCATGATGATCTATCCGAAGTTATGCAAGGCGAGCTTGATGCTTATCCATACCCATGGACGCAGAAAAACTTTGAAGATTGTTTAAAAAACAAAATTTATAGTTGTTGGGTATTCGAAAAATCTAATATATTTGCAGGGCATCTAATCCTCTCTGCTTCAGTAGGTGAAGCGCATATTCTTAATCTCTGTGTCTATCCTCAAGAGCAAGGAAAGGGCTGGGGGAAAAAACTCTTAGAAGAAGCAGAGTGGATTGCAAAACAACATCAAGCTGAAACTTGTTTTTTAGAAGTGCGCCCTTCAAATCATGCAGGCATACATCTGTACCAATCCACTGGCTACAATGAAATAGGCTTACGTAAAAAATACTATCCAACTGATAGTGGGCGAGAGGATGCAGTAGTAATGGCAAAAACGTTGTTTTAGGCTGTAAAGAAATAGAACTCCAAACGATTAATATTTAAATCAACAGGAGTTCTATTATCCAGAACCTTTAAAACTTAGTCTTCTATCTTTGCGTCAGCGCTAGAGCTACGTTTTGTTGTGGTAGTAGTTTTAGCCTTAGGGCTCTTTTTAGTCACTTTCTTAGGTGCATCGTCACTACTACTTGCTTTCTTGACAGGTGCTTTTTTTGCTGCTGTTTTTGACTTAGCGGTAGGTTTCTTTGGCTCTGTTTTTTTAGCTGTCGACTTAGTCGTAGTAGTTGATGTTGCTTTGCTCGTTGTTGTTTTTGGCTTGACTGGGTTTTTCTTTACTGTTTTCTTTTCGGTAGTTTCAGCTTTCTTTGCTGGCTTTTTAGCTTTTGTAGCAGGTTTTGATTCTGTATCACTTTTCTTTCTACGTGTTGTCGTAGTTGATGCAGTAGCTTTAGTGTTTTTTGCTGGAGCTGACTTTTTGGTCGAGGTAACTGTTTTTGCTGCTAGTTCTTTGTTGGCTAAAGGCTCTTTACTAGTAGATGAAGCTTTACTTACAGAAGTCTTTTTTGTTTTTGGCGCTTTTTTAGTGGCCTCGGTTTTTTTGCTTTCTGTTTTTCTAGCGGGCTTCTTACTAGAGGTGCTTTTCGCTTTAACCGTATTCTCTGTTTTAGTTTTCTTTGTGCTTGTTGATGCAGTTGGTTTTACAGCGTCCGATTTTGTTACAGGCTCAACAGTAAAAGATACAACTTCAGATTTTTTCTCACCACTTTTAGGTGTCATCTTTTCAGATTTAGCCTTATTAGGCTTCGGTGATGCAGGTATTTTAATCTCAATAGGTGTTTGGTCTTGTGTAACAGTTTTATCCTGTTTTTTATGCGTAGGCTTATTATTTTGGTTGTGCTTTTGCTGAGGATACTTTTTCTTTTGTGAATCTACTGCATCAGACTTAGTATCAATAGGCTTTGTATTGCCTTGGGCCTGATTTTGATGTTGCGGTTTTCTATTGCCGTTTGCCTGTTGGTTTGGCTTCCTAGTATTTTGATTCTGGTTCTGTTGTTTTTGATTCGGGTTTTGGTTCTTATTATTTTGACTTCGTTGATTCTTATTTCGCGTATTTTGGTTGTTATTTTTGGTATTGTTATTACGATTATTCGTATTATTACGACGATTAGAATTACGGTTTTTATTATTGCGGTTACGGTTATTATTGTTCTGATTACTTTTATTTTCAGGTCGCGCTCTTGTTTTAGGTGCTTCCTCTTTTTCTTCTACTTTATTGCTACCAAACAATGCACCAAAAATCCGGCTTATAACACCAGGGTTTTTAGCCGCTTCTAGTGTTTCAGGAGATGGGGCTGGGCTAGAAGGTGTAACATTACCAACAACTGCTTGTTGAACAACTTGATCACCAATTTCTTTAGTGCTCTCTGCTATAGCTTCGGGCTTAGTGACACGCTTATAACTATTCTGTGCATCTTCAACCTCACCCTCTTTATAACGAATGATTTCATAATGTGGTGTATCTAAATCAATATTAGGTAATACCGTCATTTGTAAATTATGACGCGCTTGAATCTCAGCCAAGGTTTTACGTTTTTCATTTAAGATAAACGTAGCCACTTTAACCGGTGTTTGTGCAACGACTTCAATCGTGCCGTCTTTCATTGCTTCTTCTTCCATTAAACGAAGAATAGACAGTGCCATTGACTCAATACCACGAATCGTGCCTTGACCGCTACAGCGTGGACATACAATCTGGCTAGACTCACCCAGCGATGGGCGCAGACGTTGGCGTGACATCTCTAATAAACCAAAGCGAGAAATACGACCAATTTGCACGCGTGCGCGATCCACTTTCAATGCATCACGTAATTGACGCTCAACCGCTCGTTGGTTTTTATTGGGTTGCATATCAATAAAGTCGATTACTACTAACCCACCTAAATCACGTAAACGTAATTGGCGTGCCACTTCATCAGCAGCTTCTAAATTATTATTTAAAGCAGTTTCTTCAATACTGCGGCCTTTAGTTGCTCGTGCCGAATTCACATCAATAGCCGTCATTGCTTCGGTATGGTCTATAACAATAGAACCACCAGAGGGTAATGTTACTTCACGGTGGAAGGCAGATTCAATCTGATGTTCAACCTGATAACGGCTAAATAAAGGTACCGTGTCGGTATAATGTTTTAGCTTCTTTAAGTTGTGAGGCATTACAGCATTGATAAAGTCATGCGCTTGTTGGTAAACACGATCATTATCAATAATGATCTCGCCGATATCTTTACGAAAGTAATCACGCAGGGTACGAATAATTACATTACTTTCTTGATAAAGCAGGGTGCCAGGAGTCGTCGTTTCATTGGCAGACTTGATCGCCGCCCACAACGTTTTTAGGTAATCCATATCCCATGTCAGTTCTTCAAGCTCACGTCCTACACCTGCTGTTCGAACGATAGCGCCCATACCTGTGTCGAGTGATAATTGGTCAAGAATTTCTTTAATCTTATGGCGATCTTCACCTTCAATTCTGCGTGATACACCACCTGCACGTGGATTGTTTGGCATTAATACCAAATAACGACCGGCCAGACTGATTTGAGTGGTTAAAGCAGCGCCTTTATTGCCGCGCTCTTCTTTATCAACTTGGACGAGGACTTCTTGTCCTTCTTTGATTACATCAGAAATAGATGGGCGACCACCTTTATTACCTTTATCATTTTTTTTCTTATTTGACTTTTGGTAGTACTCTTTTGCTATTTCTTTAAAAGGTAAAAAACCGTGGCGTTCAGCACCGTAGTCAACGAATGCTGCTTCAAGACTTTGCTCGACGCGGGTAATTTTACCCTTGTAAATATTGGCTTTCTTTTGAGCCCGGAAGGGATGTTCGATATCGAGGTCGTAGAGGTTCTGACCATCGACCATTGCAACACGGATTTCTTCTGGTTGAGTTGCATTTATTAGAATTCTTTTCATGGTGTACGTTTCCTGTTTGTTACAGCTCACGTTACCAAACCTGAATGTGTTCTTATCTAGCGCACGAGGTATTCTAATTTTGCTTTAACCTTTGTATTATAGGGTTGAAAGCATATCAAACACAGAATCAGAGATTAAAAACTTATCTTTAAATAAGCTTTTAAAATGAAATTTTGTAAAAATAAATCAATTAAAAATGGTTCTTACAAGCCCGTAACTACGCATAATTCATTTGTAGTTAAATATGTAGATCATTCTATTTATTGTTATTTCAAAAAATCTGTATTTATTCTATTTTGAAGCGGTTAGTTTTGTCTTGCCAGCGGTTCAAAAAATTAGTTTCTGAGTGTCTAAGTTTTACTCTGTATGGGTAAAGCTTAGACAGTAAATACGTTTGTCAGACGTTTAACGTGCATCAGGTTTGGTAAGGAGCTAGTCCTTAAATTACTGCACTGTTTGTCATTTCGACCAGATTAGTAAAAGTTAATTATAAATTAGTTATAGTAAAATTTGTCAAGTTAGTAATGTATATATAAATATGACTAACTTGAAGGTGTTAATTTGATTGTTTATTGGGAATAAAACCCACGAAACAGTTATTAATAATATCAATTTAAGTCATTATTATCAATAAATATTTTGGCGCGTGTTTTGTTTTGCCGTAAACTTCATCCAATGGAAAACAAACCTTTGCAAGAAAATATAAATATTAAAAAACAATCTGTTCGTTTTATCACTGCGACAGATAATCATGCTGGACAACGTATTGATAATTTTTTGATGCGAGAGCTAAAAGATGTACCACGTTCATATATTTATAGAATTCTACGTAAGGGTGAAGTACGGGTAAATAAAAAGCGTATTAAACAAACCTATAAGTTAAAGGTCGATGACATTGTTAGAATTCCACCCCTATTTTTACCCGATAAACAAGCGCAAGCTAAGGCACCAGACAGCTTGTTAAAAGAAATAGAGTCTTCAATTATTCTTGAAGATGATAATCTTATTTTTATTAATAAACCATCAGGCATGGCAGTTCATGGCGGGTCAGGTATACGCTATGGATTGATAGAGAGCTTTCGCCAATTACGCCCACAACAAGTATTTATTGAGTTAGTTCACCGCCTTGACCGGGAAACCAGCGGTATTGTGATGTTGGCAAAAAATCGCCAGACCCTATTAGCTTTGCATGACTTACTAAAGTCAAAGTCAAAAGGGCAAGGAATTCAAAAGATTTACCAAACCCTTGTAAAAGGACAATGGCAAGGGGGATCACAAAGAGTTACAAATACCTTACAACGCAGGCAAGGTAAACAGCAAAAAGTACGCGTATTAGATAATCAGCAAAAGCAGTCGGGCGAACAAGGTAAAGAAGCTGTTAGTATTTTCACGCCACTAATAACCTATCAAGGTTATACCTTATTAAAAGTGGAGCTACTTACAGGGCGTATGCACCAAATCCGTACTCAGCTGGCTGACTTAGGCCATCCGATTTTAGGGGATTCACAATATGGTGACTTTGGGTTAAATCGTGAGATTAAAAAAACCCTGGGTTTAAAGCGATTGTTTTTACATGCCTATCATCTTAGGTTTAGCCTTCTAGATGATTCTAATGACTGGAAGAAGTATGATTGCGAAGTCCCATTGGCTGATGATTTGCAAATGATACTGACTAAACTAAACTAAGAAACTACTATGAATCAATACTATGAATAAATATTCGCTACTCATTTTTGATTGGGATGGAACGCTAATGGATTCACAAGCACAAATTGTGAACTGTATGCAGTCTGCGATTGCTGAGTTAGAGATGGAAGCGCGTAGCGATCAACAAATTACCAATATTATCGGGCTGGGTTTGGATGAAGCAATTATGCAGTTATACCCGTCCCTATATCCCAAAATGGTAAAACTTACAGCGCAGACTTACCGAGATTTTTATTTATACAAAGATAAAACACCTAGCCCATTGTTTGATGGTGTTGAACCTGTCATTTCAGGTTTGAAAAAAATGGGCTATGACCTTGCTATTGCCACAGGAAAATCTCGACGTGGGCTAGAAAAAGGCTTGGCAGAAACGGGGATGGGGACATACTTTCCTATCACGCGATGCGCCGATGAAACGCGCTCAAAACCACACCCGCAAATGCTGGAAGAGATTTTGACCGATCATAATACCGTAGCATCAAAAGCCTTAATGATTGGTGATAGTGAATATGACTTACAACTGGCAAACAATGCAAAAGTAGATGGCTTCGCCGTAAGTTATGGTGTGCATAGTTTGATTCGACTTTTAAAACAAGGGCCTGTTGGATTTGTTGATAAAATTGAGCAGTTGCCTGTTTGGCTGAAGAGTCATGGTTGAGCTTGTAATAATTATAAGCGTAGAAAGCAGTGATAAATTTTAGATAAGTGATACACTGTTTAATTTTATCACTAACAGCTCATATTGGTCGGGTAAATACAAACCACCACCTTTTAAGCCGATGGTGTTTATAGAGATTAAAAGAGTCATATATGAGTTTTATCATTGAAAGTAGTTCCAGTGTCGCATTAGTTCCTGTTTTAAAAAGCCAACTGTCAGATGTGTTAAAAGGACAGTCTGTTTTTATTTCAAATTGGGTGTTGAATACAAACTTTAAAGCAAAAAAAGGGGAGTTTTGTATAGTCCCTGATGAAAATGGTGCTATTCAAAAAGTATTTTTTTCTCAGCAAAAACAATCAAATATCAACCCTGATAGTGCTCCTATTTGGTCAATAGCCTCTTTATCAAAGTTATTACCGGTGGGTGATTACCACCTTGAATGTGATTGGAATGAAGCTGATAAAATACAGGCAGCGATTGGTTGGGGTCTAGGCGCTTATAGTTTTGATTTTTTTAAGAAAGATTTCTTAGAACCTACTCATGCACCTCAGCTAAAAGTGGATGAAGCTCAGCTTACTCAAATACAAGCTTATGTGGATGCTTTTACTTTAGTACGAGATATGGTGAATACACCTGCTAATCATATGATGCCAGAGGATTTAGCTGAGGTAGCTAAGGAGTTAGCACAACAACATCAAGCTCAATTTAGTGAAACTGTTGGTGATGCTTTATTAACAGAGAATTTTCCTGCAATTCACGCAGTAGGTCGAGCGAGTGAACATCCGCCACGTTTGATTAAACTAGAGTGGACTAATGATGCAACTAAAGATTTACCTTTACTGACGCTAGTGGGGAAGGGTGTTTGTTTTGACACGGGAGGACTGGATTTAAAGCCTTCTAAATTCATGCGTAATATGAAAAAAGACATGGGTGGTTCGGCTCATGTGCTTGGATTGGCTCACCTTATTATGAGCTTACAGTTGCCGGTACGTTTGCAAGTACTTGTTTCAGCAGCTGATAATGCTATTTCAGGTGATGCTTTTCGACCTGGAGACATTATTGATACGCGCGCGCATAAAACCGTAGAGATCGATAATACAGATGCAGAGGGTCGTTTAGTTCTGTGTGATGCATTAACCTTAGCGTGTGAAACACAATCAGATTTAATTATTGATTTTGCCACCTTAACAGGAGCAGCCCGTGTTGCTGTGGGTACTGAAATTCCTGCACTATTTACAAATTCAGGCACGCTATCAACTGACTTGCAACAAGCTTCTGTTAATACAGGTGAGTTTGTTTGGCCTTTACCTTTATACCATGCTTATCGTTACCAACTTGATAGTCCAGTCGCTGATATTACCAACTGTTCATCAGAAGGATACGGAGGAGCAATAACCGCAGCGCTTTATTTAAATGAGTTTGTTGATGAGTCAATTGAATGGGCGCACTTAGATGTTATGGCTTGGAACAATAGAGCGAGAGCAGGAAGACCTAAGGGTGGTGAAGCAATGGGGTTGTTAACAGTGTATAAGTACTTAGAAGGGCGTTTTAGTTAATCAAAATCTGATAAAAAGCTGATCAAAAATTTACTTTCAATGTTTCTATGTTTAAGTTGAGCGATGACCTTGTTACCTACGCAAGCTTATAATGATTCAATACTAATCAAATGATCTTTAGAAGAAATGATTTTTATTTCTTCGTCAATAATACCCAAAACAGTCTTTTTAGTGGATACAAACTTAAAATTGTTTCCCATGTTTTTGGTAACAACTTTCACTTTTAAGTCTAGGGTAGCCTGATTTCTCCCTTCATTGATTGTAATTGAGATCAAGCGAACGTCGACGCCTGATGGCCCCATCTTCTCAATTGACCTTTTGGTAAAATCTATATATTTCTCTAAAGAGAGTTCTTTTTCACCCGTGTTTTCATCGGGGTCTAAATCAACTGTGATTTTAGTGCCATCGAACATATATTTTCTGATGATCGATAAATCTTTATCTTTCATCGCTTGGATAAATTCTTTATTTATGGCTTCTGTAGTTTTTTCATCCAAGAGTGTCTCTGCGAAACTAGGTGTCGCAAGAAATAGCGTTAATGATGTGAGAACTAAAGATTTAAACATATAAACTTTATATCACCTTAGAAAGGTTTGTAATAGTGCTAATTCGCTAAACGGTTGAGTAAATATTAAGCTTATTTAGGTTGATTCTCAGGTGCTAAAATCACACCTTTTACTTCAGCAGGCATTGGAATATGCATGGGGGCATGCATAACTGCTTTCACTTTGTTAGTTTGTTGTATACCTTGTTTAGGCATCGTTTGTACTTGAGGTCGCTTGTTAGGAGCAAACCCAACAGATGTCTTGGGTATCTTATATTGCTGTTGGCGTTGACTTTGTATAGGTGTAGACACTCGGGGTATAAACTGAGGAGGTCTAGGCGCGATAGGTGCTTTGTACTGGTTGTTCACTTGTGTTTTAGGTATGGCGTAATTTACAGTAGGCGCTACAGTATTACCAAAATTAAAAGGTTGGTTATTATTAGCCCAATTAAAATTTGGCATCGACCAGTTAGAGCCATTGTTATTTCCATTGCCCCAATTCATCGATGGCATATTCCAGTTTGAACCAGTACTTTTGTTATTATTACCAATACCGTTACTGAAATTCATTGAAGGCATATTCCAATTTGTACCATTATTAAAACCACCTCCATTGTTATTATTAGCATTACCAAAGTTCATATTTGGCATCGACCAATTCGTAGAATTGTTTTGTCCATTGCTATTATTATTCCAATTCATTGATGGCATATTCCAGTTAGAACCATCGCTATTACCCCAGCTTGGCATGCTGAAATTATTTGCACTTAGTGAGGCGGTCGAGGCAAGTAGTGCAATTGAGAAATAAATACTTTTCATCTTTGAAATCCTTTTCAAACGGGTGGTTTTAGAATATTACTGTAACATTAAAAGAGATAACCTTCTAAGAAGGTTATCTTGAAATAGAGATATTTTAGCGAACTGGAGCTACTGGAGCTTGAGGGTAGGTGTTTCCACCATTAGGCACGTAATAACCATATGGGTTTTGCGTGTTATTTCCATAAGGAATATTATAGTTATAAGGGTTTATATTATTATTTCCACCAAAGTTATTACCCCAATTATTCCCTCCGCCCCAATTATTATTACCAAACTCATCCATAAATTCTTCCATCCAGTACATCGGCGTCCATTCTGGCCAGTCACTTTCATCCCAGTAGGGTCCGTTAGGTCCCATTTTCCATTCACCACTGTTACCACCTCCAAACCAATTTGCAGAAGCGCTAGTCGTTACAGAAACTGATGATAAAACCAGTGCTAAAGTTAAAATGAATTTTTTCATGATTTTGCTCTCTGTTAGTGTGTGTAGGTATACATATGATAGTACAGTATATTCAGATATGCTAATATAGATACTAGGGTTTATGCCTTTTGTCAAGAAACAGGCATAATAAGGATAATATATAATCAAACTAGCCTTGTTTGGCTTGATTATAAATTCCTGAGAAAATGTGAGATAAAATGACTAAAGTATCCGAAAGTAACCCCGTTATCACTATAGATGGTCCTGCAGGGTCAGGAAAAGGAACGATAACTGAGCGAGTAGCGCACAGTTTGAATTGGAAGATCCTTGATAGTGGTGCTTTATATCGTTTAGTTGGTTTAGCAGCTATGCGTAACGACGTTGATTTTTCAGATGAAAGTAAGCTTGTCGAGATTGCAGAAAACTTGGATGTAAGTTTCTCACCTAACGGTGATGGGGTTGATGTTTTTCTGGAGGGGGATGATGTCAGCGCACTAATTCGAAATGAAGAATGCGGATGTTCAGCATCTAAAGTTGCTGCTATTGGTGCGGTACGTGATGCATTACTGGATCGTCAACGACGCTTTTCAGATGCTTATGGTTTAGTGGCCGATGGACGCGATATGGGAACGGTAGTTTTCCCAGAAGCTAAGGTGAAAATATTTTTAACTGCAGGAGCGGAGATTCGTGCTAAACGGCGCTTAAATCAGTTGAAACAACAGGGGATAGATGCTAATCTGCGGGGCTTGATTCGTGATATAGAAGAACGGGATACTCGTGATATGCAACGCGAAGTTGCACCACTGGTTCCAGCCGAAGATGCCATCATTATCGATACAGGAAAATTAAGTATCGATGAAGTGGTTTCAAATGTTATGGAGGCTGTTAAAAAAGCTTATAACTAAGCTTATAACTAAGTTTTCATATTACGAATAAAACATTGATTTCAGCTAATTTATAACCCGGCGCTCACTATTTATTGCCATTAAATTATTCTGTTTATTAACACTTTAAGCCTAACGACTCTTTACTAAAGTACTAGAGCGAACTTAAAGTTTAACTTGACCGTCGACATGGGTTTGTCAGCGTTATATAAATATAGGTTTTAATACCATGAGTGAAAGTTTTGCGGAGTTATTTGAAGAAAGTTTAACGTATATAGAGATGAACCCAGGTTCATTAATTAGTGCGACAATTATTGATGTAACTCCAGATTTTGTAACAGTAAGTGCTGGCCTCAAATCAGAAGGCGTTATTCCAGCCGAACAATTTAAAAATGAAGCAGGTAAACTAATCGCTGAAGTTGGCGATATAGTAGAAGTTGCTTTAGAAAGTGTTGAAGATGGATTTGGAGAAACCAAACTATCACGTGAGAAAGCTCGCCGTCTACGTGCGTGGGAGATTCTACAAGAAGCACTCGATAATGATGAAATCATCACAGGTGTAATTACAGGCAAGGTCAAGGGTGGTTTCACCGTTGAACTTGGTGATATTCGTGCCTTCCTACCAGGCTCTTTAGTTGATGTGCGTCCAGTACGTGATACGGCTTACCTTGAAGGTAAAGAATTAGAGTTTAAATTAATCAAACTCGACCAAAAGCGTAATAACGTTGTTGTTTCACGTCGTGCAGTTGTTGAAGATGAATACAGTGTTGAGCGTGAAGCATTGCTTGAGAGCATTGAAGAAGGTAAGTCAATTAAAGGTGTTGTTAAAAACTTAACAGACTACGGTGCATTTATCGATTTAGGTGGCATCGATGGTTTATTGCATATCACAGATATGGCATGGAAGCGTGTTAAGCACCCATCAGAAGTATTAGAAATTGGTACTGAAATTGATGTAATGGTACTCAAGTTTGATAAAGAAAAGAGTCGTGTGTCACTTGGTCTTAAGCAGATGGGTGATGACCCATGGCAGGATCTTGTACGTCGTTACCCTGTTAATACCGTGCTAACAGGTAAAGTTAGCAACCTGACAGACTATGGTTGTTTTGTGGAAATTGAAGAGGGTGTAGAAGGATTAGTACACGTTTCTGAAATGGATTGGACTAACAAGAACGTTAACCCTGCAAAAGTGGTAACACTCGGTGATGAAGTTGAAATCATGATTCTTGAGATTGATCCTGAGCGTCGTCGTATTTCATTAGGTATGAAGCAATGTAAAGCGAATCCTTGGGATGAGTTTGCTAAGAGCGCAGTTAAAGGCGATCAAGTTAAAGGTGTTATTAAGTCAATCACTGACTTTGGTATATTCATTGGGCTTGATGGTGGTATTGATGGTCTGGTACATCTTTCTGATATTTCTTGGAATATTCCTGGTGAAGAAGCAGTACGTGAATACAAGAAAGGTGATGATGTTGAGGCTGTAATTTTAGCTGTTGACCCTGAGCGTGAGCGTATTTCGTTAGGTATCAAGCAAATGGATCAAGATCCATTCTCATTGTTTGTAGCTGCAAACGAGAAAGGTAGCATTGTTAAAGGTAAGATCGTAGAAGTGACTGCTAAGATGGCAAAAATTGATCTTGGTGAAAATATTGAAGGCATTTTACGTGCCTCTGAAATCTCACGTGACCGTATTGAAGATGCAAGCACTGTTCTTAATGTAGGTGATGATATAGAAGCTAAGTTCATGGGTGTTGATCGTAAGACTCGAGCTATTAACTTGTCTATAAAAGCAAAAGATTACGCTGAAGAAGCTGAAGTATTGAAAGAATATAGCGGTAGTAGTTCAACTACAGGTACTTTGGGTGATATATTTAAAGAACAGCTTGATAAATAAGACTTTATTAGAGCCTTCTTATGTAGGTTGTCTATTTTAAGTTTATTTGTTCTTTGAACAGAAAAAGCCGATTATGTTATTGACATAATCGGCTTTTTTTATGTAATATCAGTTGCTTATTAGATGGTTTGTACTATTATTTGCTGTATAGGCGAGATGATTATTTGTTAGCAATATAACGGTATCTAACATAATTAATAGCCAATATTTGTAACCAATATTGTTAAAAGGGAAGAGAGAAGTAGATATGACAAAATCAGAAATTATTAATATTCTTTCAAGAAAGCAAAGTCATCTCAGTAGTAAAGATATTGAACTATCAGTAAAAATATTATTAGAGCAAATGAGTGATACCCTCAGTAGTGGAGAAAGAATTGAAATTCGCGGTTTTGGAAGCTTTTCATTACATCATCGTACCGCTCGAAAAGGTCGTAATCCTAAGACAGGTGAGCAAGTAAACCTTATCGCTAAACATGTACCACACTTTAAACCAGGCAAAGAAATGCGTGAACGTGTTAATGAATCAAAAGATAAGTTTGTTATTCAAGAATAATTTCCTTTTTTACAACCTCGCTAAAGTAATATACATTTCTTATGCTTGAGAATAAACTCGGATTCATACTCGAATGGTAGAACTATTACTTCTCCTCCTTCCTTTAGCGTTTTTTTCTGGCTGGAGATCCTCAAGAAAGAGCCTTGCTCGTAATCAAAAAAAACAAAGAAAACTATCTGATAACTTTGTAAAAGGCGTCAACTACCTGCTAAGTGAAGAACCAGACAAAGCTCTCGAAGTTCTTTTAAATAACCCTGATATTGACGAATACACAGCCGAAACTTATCAATTACTTGGTAATTTATTTAGAAATAGAGGAGAAGTTGATCGTGCTCTTCGTGTACATCAAAATTTAATTTCACGTACGAGTTTAAATGCCTCTCAAAAACAAAAAGCAATGTTTTCATTAGGTAAGGACTTTTTTGCAGCGGGTATGTTAGATCGTGCAGAAAGTGTATTTCAAGAATTACTCAGTAATATATCAATAGCCAAACATGTCTCAAAAGCCGATGTTTGTGCTTCTTTACGTACTATTTATGAACAAACTCAAGAGTGGCAAAAAGCTATTGATGCCACCGATTGTTTTAGAAAAAACCACAAGGAAGCCTCTGACTCAAGTAGTCTAGCAAGCAACACCCTAATTGCACATTACTACTGTGAACTAGCTGATGAAGCATTGCACCAAGGTAGGCTAAATGAGGTGGATGAATATCTCGTCAAAGCCAAGAAATCTTATAAACAGTCAACGCGCTTAATGACTTTACAAGGAGATATCGCCTTTCACCAGAAAAACTATAAAGATGCATTGAAGAGCTACTTAAAAGCGGTTAAAGAAGATACGCGCTTATTGAGTATGCTTTTTCTAAAGTTAGAAGAGGCTGCAAAATCTTCAGGTGAAATTGAATTAATAAAGTTAGAATTGCTCAAGCTATATAAAAAGAAGAAAGATAAAAGTATCTTTGAAACACTCTTAATTTTAGCGAAGAAATATGGTGGTTCAGTAGAAATTGATAAACTCATTGAGACTGAATTATCATCGGTACGTTTAAATATAGAGTCTATCTATAGAGCATCAAATTATGCTACTGATACAGGAAGTACAATAGATGCTAATAAGGGCTTGTTGCTGGTAAATAAAGGCTTAGAAGGTTATTTGAAAAGTGTTCCTGCATTTAGGTGTGAGCATTGTGGTTATAAAATGCATGACTATTTGTGGCGTTGTCCAGCCTGTCATGAGTGGGACACAATAGATCACGCTTGATATCCGTGCCTACTTATATAGTTCCGTTTTATTACTTACTTTGCTTCAACCAATCATCGACATTTCCTTACGGAAATGTAACGATATACTTTTTAGCTCTTGGTGAGCTTAAAAAAGCAACTTGCAGTAGCAAGCT
>JAZGFW010000012.1:0-11320 GCA_036479895.1 Cocleimonas sp.
ACAAAGTTTTTTTGAGTCTGAACAAAGCCGAATTCATCTTGAGCACTAATTATTCCGGTTAGTTGACTAAGTAATGTAGAACCAAACTCGATCCAGCTTCGACATAAACTCATCTCAATAAGATCAGATGGCAACATCTTTTTTGCGGCTATTGTAGCAACGAGTTCGTTAATCACAGATGATTCAAAAATTGTAGTTTTTCCATCAACACGAAGTATAGGTACTTTACCAAAGGGTGAAACTTCAGCAAACCAATCTGGTAAGTTATCAGGATCAAGATAGGTCAATTTGTGAGGGATACCGGTATGATTAAGCGTTGCTACTGCGCGTTGTGCAAAGGGACAAAAATCAAAAAGAATTAATTCTATTTCTCTTTTTTTATCCGTTTTGAAAGGCCATGTTTTAATACCACCTTCAATATAAAAAGCATTAATGTTTTGTTGTCTTAACATCATCGTTGCTGCAGCTGCACGTAGACCGACTGCACATAAAACCAAATATTGCGTACTTTCATCAAAAGAAGGGATATGTTGGCGTAAGTCGGGTAAAGGAAATAGCACTGAACCAGGAATAGACTCTTTTTCATATTCTTCTTCGTAGCGTACATCTATTATTTTAGCGCCACTATCTACCATAGCTTGAGCTACTTTAGGTGACACAGAACGTAATGCAGGGGTTGATACCAATTCATCAAAATCGGCTTTTGTGATTTTTAATAATCGTCCGCTAGTACTCATGGTGATGCTGGATTTATGTCCGCCTCCGATAATGAGTGCTTCTTTACCAAATGAATCGCCACTGGTTAATAAAGCCACCATTTTGGGGTTATCATCGTCAATATTTTCTTGCCAAACTTCGGCTTCCCCTTCAAGTAGCACATAAAAATCATCTGCTCTTACATTTTGGCGAATTATTTTTTCACCTTGTTTAACCGACAGCTCCTCGCACCGTTTAGCCGCTTCTTCAATAACACTAACGGGTAATAAGCGAAATACAGGAGTTGATTTTAAAAACATAAGGCGTTCTGTTAATGCTTCTGCATCTTCAGTTACTGATGAGTCCGACAATGCTTGCAGTGACATATAGTCATTTAGCAATGCACTATCGGCATGACAAATAATTGTATTGCTATCGGTACGTAGCGTTACGGCTTCATCAAATATAATCGGTTGTGCATCTAGGTCACTCGCATCTATACGAAGATCATCTGATTCATTTTGTTTAATAATGACACTACCGTTAATCACATATAAATAATCTTCTGCGCTAGTAGCTTGTAATGTGAAAGACTCCCCTCCCTTAATTTCAAGATTCCTTAATGCATCACCCGCATGTTTAAGCATCTTTGTACTAAAGTGTGTAAACGGATAATGGTTTTTTGATAAAAATAATAATGTCTGTTTTTTGGGATACATTAACCTTTTTCTCCTTTAGAATAAAGTATATTGCAAACAATATATTGATATGAATCATAGTGGCAAAGTTTCTACTACACTTAAGGAAAAGCTTGTGATTTTCTTGTGATTAACTAAGCTTATAGTTTTCTTTAACGAAGTGACTCTATACTTGTTAAGGTGTCCTGATTAAGTCGATTGTAGTTTAACGACAGTTTTGCCAGCTAAAAATAACTGGACTTGAACGGGCTACTTAAAAGCATTGAGATGCTCAGAAGCTACTTAAAGATAGATGCTAAAGGAGAAAATGTGGTTTATAAACTCAATAATTATGAACTAGATACTGACACGCGTGAGCTGAGAAATAAGGGATTACCACAAAAAATTGAACCACTAATTTTTAATTTATTAAAATTTATGATGGAAAACCCCGAACGTGTACTAGATCGAAATGAACTGATTTCTAAGGTATGGCCATCACGGGTCGTCTCTGATTCAGCGCTTAGTGCTAGCATAAGTGCTGCACGTCATGCTATCGGTGACTCAGGTAGATTACAATCCAGTATAAAAACAGTGTCTGGTTCGGGTTATCGTTTTATTGCTTCTTTTACTTGTACTGAAACGAATAGCACAGAAAATGACTTGAAGTATTTAGAACCTCAAGAAAGGCACGAATTATCAGATATAGATAAAACAGAACCTTTAAATATTCCAGATAAACCTTCCATTGCTATTATGGACTTTGTTGATATTAGTCGGCATCAAGAGGCCTCATTATTAGCCTTTGGGCTTACCTCCGAAGTCAACGCTACTTTAGCTAGAATGCCTCACTTATTTATTATTGCCAGAGCATCATCCAATAATTTATCCACATTAGAGCTATCATCAAAAGCAATCGGGGAACGGCTAGGCGTTCGCTATTTAGTCTATGGCAAGCTTGAACAGGTCGCTAAACGTGTAAGAGTGACGTTATCTATCGTTGATGCTACTCAAAATACAGAGATATGGTCTGATCATTTTGATCATGCATTAGATGATTTATTCCAAGTTCAAGATGATATTACAAATGCGGTCGTCGTAGCTACGGATGCTGCGATTGAAGTAGCTGAAATTGAACGTGCCTTTCATATCCCAACCGAAAATTTGAGCGCGTGGGAGAATTATCATAGGGGTCTTTGGCATATTGACCGAACAACACTCAACGATGTTAAAATTGCAAAAAACTTTTTCAAGAAAGCCGTTAGCTTAGACTCTAGATTTGCCCGAGCTTATGCGGGCTTATCCTATGCGCATACGAGTACCCGTTTATTGGGTCATACTCTAATAAAAGAAACCGATGAAGATATGCTGAAATCAGTCGATTATGCGCAACGATGCATCGATATTAACGAGCAAGAAATGGTGGGTTATATGTGCTTAGGTCGGGCTACACTTAGTCTTAATAGAACAGAACAAGCGTTGTTATTACTCAATCAAGCGATTAAGTTATGTCCTAACAGCCCGCATAATTTAGGGATTAAAGCACAGGCTGTCACTCGACTAGGGGATGATTATCATCTAGCTTTACAATGTTTAGATACAACTGACCGATTAAACCCCTATTCTTATTTTAATAAATTTAATATTAATATGGTTCGTGCCATTGTTTTACTGTATCAAAAAAAATACGATAAATCCTTGGTAATTATTGAAAAAGCGATCAACTATAATATTCAGTATTATTTGCTTTTTGCTCTTGCTGCCGCTTGCCAAGAGTTAGTTGGAAATCATAAAAAAGCACACCAACATGTATTACAGGTATTAACACTTTTACCAAACTGTACTGTAGATTCTTGCAGGCGTTTAATGTCTTGCAAAGAAGAACCGCGAAAAAGATTGGTTACTGCCTTAATTAGTGCAGGTATACCGCAATCTAGATAGGTGGTATTTATTTTATATAGAGACCTTTGCACGAATCAGGTGACGAGTAAAAAGGACTAATATTAGCCACAATTAGTAAATATTAGCTTCGCTACTGACTCGTGTAAAGGTCTCATATAAACAATGAACCCGAAGTTAATTTAAGATGGCTTTTTAGAATAACCGAAACATTACGATAAAATAATATTACTATGAATACTGATTTATCAAAATTTGTGTACGCTACCCTAAAAACAATTGAGTCTAAAAATATTGATTCAATTTTAGATATCTTTCATGAAGAGTCAGTGTTTATCGACCCACACTACCCAAATGTTCATATGAAAGGTAAAGCTCAGATTCGTGAAGGATTAACATGGGGAGTAAATGGTGTAGAGTCCTTTCAATTTACCCCAATAAATTATTTTGAGAATAAAGAAAATACCAGCGCATCCGTTGAAGTGGCAACCAAACTGGTACTTAAAAATGGAAAGAAGTTGAGTTATCAACAAGTCTTTATTATAGAAACAAAAGAAGGGAAAATTAGCCGTTGTCAGGCCTACGAAACTTATGGCCCTCATGGAGTACTCAATATCATGCTAACGGTAACGCGGTTAGTAAATAAGCTACGATCTTCTTGATTTGTTAAATGAAGCAATCACTTATTTTAAAACTTTATCCCTAATAGTAAAAGATTTAGCCATAATTTTTTTCAAACGCTTTCATCATATCTATAAGTTTGTCGATGCCTTCTTCTGGCATTGCATTGTAAATGCTAGCACGCATACCACCCACTGAGCGATGACCCTTGAGTGTAATTAAATTTTGCTTGACTGCTTCTTCTAAAAAAACACTGTCTAATTCAGAATTCGCCAACGTAAACGGAATATTCATCCAAGAACGAGATTGAACCTCAACTGGATTCTTATAAAAATCAGAAGCATCAATCGCTGAGTAGAGCTTTTCTGCCTTGCGTTTGTTGATCTCACCAATGCCTTCAACACCTCCCTGCTCTTTGATCCATTTAAATACCTCGCCCGCTAAATACCATGAGTATGTCGCAGGGGTATTGTACATAGAATCGCCGTTAGCAAGTGTTTCGTAATTCATCATTGCGGGGCAAATTTCCATTGCATCACCAATCAAATCATCACGAATAATGACAATGGTTAATCCTGCTGGGCCAATATTCTTTTGCGCACCTGCGTAGATCATGCCAAATTTAGATACATCAATCGGACGCGATAAAATGCTTGATGACATATCTGCAACTAAAGGTACATCGCCTGTCTCTGGGATAAATGAAAACTCTAAGCCACCGATCGTTTCGTTGGGTGTGTAATGTAAATAGGAGGCATCAGGGTTAATATCCCAGCTTTCAAATGGAGGTACGGTTGTAAAGCTAGTATCGTCTGAACTTGCTACGACATTAACTGAACAGTAACGGTTTGCTTCTGCAATCGCCTTTTTAGACCATGCGCCTGTGTTGACGTAATCCGCACTGTCTTTACCACGCAGTAAATTTAGTGGTATAGCCGCAAACTGACTACTCGCACCACCTTGCAAAAATAGCACTTTATAGTTTTCAGGAATCGCCATAATCTCACGCAGGTTCGCTTCTGCATCAGCGGCGATTGACATGTATTCTTTTCCACGGTGAGACATTTCCATCACCGACATACCACTGCCTTGCCAATCAAGCATCTCTGCCTGCGCTTTTTCTAAAACGTCCTGCGGTAACATGGCTGGGCCAGCACTGAAATTGAATTTACGTGTCATTATGTGATTCCTGATTTTTCTAATAAATAAAGTGATGTTTTAACATGAAGTTTTATATTTATCCATAGATTACGCAGATGAACTTAGATTTAAAGCAATTAACTGATTTAGGTCTAGGCTTAGCTAGTTAAGTCGGAAGATTTTGAGCTTTATGGGTTATTGGCGTAGATAATGAAATGCCTTTTTCTATCGAGGTTTCTAACATGAGTTGCATTAAGCGCTGGCGTGTTAACATGAGCTTTTCAACGTCTTTCGTGTAATAAAAAAACTGCCATTCAATCGCATGGTCGCCCGTTTCTTTAATCCCATATTCCATTTCATATTGCTCTTCAATGACGATACTATTATCTTCTTTTGCTGTTTCGTAGACGGTTTCAAACAGGTCTTTTACGGCATCTGTATTTACGTCATAACCTATTTTAAAACTCAAATTTTCGCGTAAGCCGCGTGCCGAAGCAAACTTGGATAAGTTATGTACCGTAAAGTCACGAAGTTTAGAGTTTCTAATCATAATACGGTGATTATTAACAATATTTAATATTACAGTATGAAACACTTTAGTTTTGTATACCAAACCATAAATCTCTTCGCCATCCTTGAATTGGATAACATCTCCTTCTGAAATCATGTCGCTGTTTAAGATGATTAAACCGTGGAAAATATCAGGTGCCCAGATACTAGAGGTTAGTGCTAAAAACACACCAAATAAACCGATTACTCCGCCTGCCTCTAACAGTGAATCAAAACCCAATAATCGGATAATACTAATCAATGCAACAATGCCGATAAAGATACTGCTGAAAATACTTAAAAGGCGTGTTTGATAGGTGGAGATAAAACGTTTTTTGCCGTTTACTTCGCGCTCTTTTCCGTATTGACGGACTAAAAAAGCATGCGCTAAATGCATTGCTAAATAAGAGAAGTAGATGATGGCAATGACGGCTAATAGTTTGAGAATCAGACCTTCTGTTTGAGCGCCGTCTTTAATACCTGTGGCATCTTTAAAGAATTTAAAGTAACCATAAACGATAATCATCAGCAGGTTTAATGCTCTGAATATCATAACTTTACGAGAGAAACTTGGGACTTTATCTGGGTCGTCGTAGACTTGTTTTAGAATAACTCTTGCGAAGATGAGCAATAAGAGGTTAATGCCAAAAACGAAGTAACCTAGGGTGTCAAAACGATTGATGATTTCAATCAGTTGATTCATTTTTTAGTTCTCTAAATAGTTTTTGATGGCTTGTAAGAAGTGCGGTTATTAATATATTCCGAATGTCCCATATAACTAACCTTGATATTTATTGAAATAATACTAGCCCCCTGAGCGGAGTCGAAGGGAGCGGGATAAAAGCACTTATCTATTTCGACTATGACTTGCATTCTGACACTGAGAAAGTACAGACAACATTTCATAGTTACCTTCAATCAATGCTTGTTTTTTCTTTCTGCTCCATCCTTGCACTTGCTTCTCAATATAAAAAGCCTCATCAACTCGTTGGTACTCTTGACTAAAAACCAGCTTTATTGGAAAACGACTCTGCGTATACTTTGCACCTTCTCCTGCTTGATGCTGAGCTACTCTTCGTTCTAAACTTTTGGTGCTACCTGTATAATAGCTTTTATCCGAACATTCTAATATGTAAACCCATCCACTCATTTTGAAATATAGTTTCGATGCCGTACCCTTCGACTCCGCTCAGGGAACTATTTCTCTACTATTCCTTATCAGTGTCCGTTACATCAGAGTCAGTAGCGCCACCTTCACCATCTTCTAAAAGCTCGTCCTCATCATCGTCGCCATCCATATTAGCAACTTGTTCAAGTTGAGTTAGGTTCTCACCTTTACCCAGCTTAATAAGACGTACGCCCTGCGTATTTCTACCCACAACAGAAACATCTTGTACCTTGGTTCTAACCAAAATACCGCCATTAGTGATTAGCATGATCTCATCTTCATCGGTCACTTGAACCGCGCCAATTGATGCGCCATTTCGCTCTGAGGTTTGGATAGCGATTACACCACCACCGCCACGATTTTGAGATTTAAACTCTTCAACTTCTGTACGTTTTCCGTAGCCGTTTTCCGTTGCCATTAATAGGCGACCTTCATTTAATACGATCAAGGCATTTACTTTTTGATCTTTCGCCATTTTAATACCGCGAACACCAGCAGCCGTTCTGCCCATACCACGTACGTCAGATTCTTTAAAGCGTATCGCCTTACCTTGCGTGGTAAACAGCATGACCTGATCATCTTTTTCAGTCAGTGCCACATCTACCAGCTGATTACCTTCGTTTAACTTTAACGCAATCAAACCTGATGAGCGCTGATTAGAGAAGGCTTTTAATTCTGTCTTTTTAACCGTACCGTCTTCGGTTGCCATAAAGATATATTTATCATCTTCATATTCACGAATCGGTAGAATCGCTTGAATACGTTCGTCCTCTTCTAAGGGCAATAAATTAACGATAGGTCGACCACGTGAAGTACGACTTGCCATGGGTAGTTGATATACCATTAGCCAGTAGACTTTTCCTTTGGATGAGAAGCACAGCACCGTATCATGGGTGCTTGCGACAAAGAGCTTTTCAATAAAGTCTTCATCTTTCATTTTGGTTGCAGCTTTACCGCGCCCGCCACGACGTTGTGCGCGGTAGGTGTCAATCGGTTGTGCTTTTGCGTAGCCTTCGTGTGATAAGGTCACTACTACGTCTTCTTCTGGGATTAGGTCAATATCGCCTAAATCTTCACCCACAGCGTTAATTTTAGTAACACGCTCATCGCCGTACATTTCGAGCATTTCAAGTAACTCTTCACGAATTACACGCATCAAACGCTCTGGCGAACCTAAAATATCTAAGAAGTCGATTATTTTTGTTATTAGCTCACTATACTCAGCCAATATTTTATCTTTCTCAAGGCCTGTTAAACGATGTAATTGTAAATCAAGAATTGCTTTAACCTGGACTTCTGTCAGCCAGTAACCATCCTCTTTAAGCCCAAAACGTGGGTCTAAATCTTCTGGACGCGCTGCGCTAGAATCACCTTCACCTAGCATTTCAACAACAATATCTGCCTTCCATGCCTGTGCCAATAAGCGCTCGCGCGCCTCTGCTGGATTGGCAGACGAACGAATCAGCGCGATTATTTCATCAATGCTACCTAGCGCAACCGCTAAGCCTTCTAAAATATGGGCGCGTTCACGCGCTTTGCGAAGCAGGTAAATCGTACGACGTGTCACCACTTCACGGCGGTGACGAATAAAGGCTTCGATAATTTCTTTAAGGTTGAATAACTTTGGCGCGCCATCAATTAAGGCAACCATATTAATGCCAAAACTATTTTGCATCTGTGTTTGCTTGTAAAGATTATTTAAAATTACCTCAGCCACTTCACCGCGTTTAAGCTCGACCACCATACGCATGCCGTCTTTGTCTGACTCATCGCGTAGCTCTGAAATACCTTCTATTTTCTTATCTTTGACTAGCTCGGCTATTTTCTCAATTAACCGCGCTTTATTGACTTGGTACGGCAACTCGGTAACAACAATCTTTTCACGACCGTTTTTATCCGTTTCAAAATCAGCTACTGCACGTATTTTTACAGAACCTTTACCTGTGTGGTAAGCCTGCTTGATACCGTGCGCGCCGTTGATTACGCCCGCTGTAGGGAAATCTGGCCCCGGCAAATACACCATTAAATCATCAATGCTTAAGGTACTGTCATCAATTAACGCAACACAGGCATTAATAACTTCGGTGATATTGTGCGGCGGAATATTGGTCGCCATGCCCACAGCGATTCCTGAAGAACCGTTTAAAAGTAAATTAGGTAAACGTGTTGGGAAAACAACTGGCTCAAACTCAGAGTCATCATAGTTACCCTGAAAATCAACCGTTTCTTTATCCAAGTCAGCCATCAGGTCATGGGCAATCTTCGCCATACGCACTTCGGTATAACGCATCGCGGCAGGTGAATCACCATCGACTGAACCAAAGTTACCTTGACCATCAATCAGCATGTAGCGCATTGAGAATGGCTGAGCCATACGCACCATTGTGTCATAAACCGCCGTGTCACCATGCGGGTGATACTTACCGATTACGTCACCGACAATACGCGCCGATTTTTTGTACGGCTTGTTAAAGTCATTGCGCATTTCGCCCATCGCGAATAAAACACGACGATGAACCGGCTTTAAACCATCTCGAACATCAGGTAAAGCACGCCCGACAATTACGCTCATGGCGTATTCTAGATACGATTTACGCATCTCATCTTCAAGATTTATCGGGATTATTTCTTTGGCAAATTCAGACATATATTAGAGGTTCTTTTTACTAGATAAAAATGTGGCTGAAGTATACCAGAATAGTATCAAGAAAGTATTTTTTAGGCCTAAAAAAGCCAATGAAACAGATGAATTCATTGGCTTTTTCAAACACGAACTTTAAAACCTTCGTTAGACTTTACTTATAGTTACAAACGCATCATAAAAAGCAGCACCATTGCCAATATCGGTTTTACGGTTATCTAATAAAGCACTAACTGTCTGCCCCGTAGCGCTACTCGCACACCATGCTCCTTTGTGACTATAAAGCACACCACTAGCTACATCATCAGTAACACGGGCTTTTAAAAATACTTCACCCAGTTTATTGGATAGCTTTACTTCTTGTCCGTTTTCTATAGAGTGTTTTTTCGCATCTTTTGGGTTTATATCAACTTCTTCTAGCTCAACCCGTGAACCACCAAAGGTTGAGTTTGAGCGGTGAAAGTGCGCTGATGTTACCAGCACAAAAGGATGATCTTGCTGGATGCTTTCATAACGCGGCAAGCCGTAGCCGTATTGTTCTTCTAGTTCTTGATTAACCAACGTGATTTTATCCGTTTTATCAGACAACCAAACATGGTCTAAATCGAGCATGCTTA
This sequence comes from Cocleimonas sp., assembly GCA_036479895.1. Lineage (GTDB taxonomy): Bacteria > Pseudomonadota > Gammaproteobacteria > Thiotrichales > Thiotrichaceae > Cocleimonas. The sequence goes on from JAZGFW010000012.1 coordinate 10,009, forward strand.
AAGATGAATCCGTACCGATTTCACTGATCTTATTTTCTTTATGTTTTGTTGCAGAAAGATCAAAGGCTTGTTCTTGTAATTGTTCATCGGTGTCTTTAAACGCTTGCTCGGTAAAGCCAAAACGTTTTGCCAAGCGCCTGAATATTTCCATATTGGGTAGAGATTCACCCACAGGGTCTATCACAGGCTCAGTACGTTGCAAATAAGTGTGACCGTAGGCTGCATAGACATCGCTATGCTCAAAGTGGCTACAAGCAGGCAAGATCACGTCGGCATATTTCATGCTGTCTGTCATATTGATGTCACAGCCGATAACAAAAACATCTTCGTGAGAAAGCGCTTGTATCATTTTATTTTGGTTTTGATGCACAATTACAGGGTTGTGGTTATAAATAAAAACCGTTTTTATCGGCATAGCGTTGTTGCTAGAGCCTCTGTCTAAAATATGCTCTGCCGAATCAATCAAGTTAAAGGTACGTGTGGGCTTATCTAATAAATCAGGGCGCATTAATTTATCAGGGGTTTTATGAAATGATGGGCCGTAATATCCCATCAACCCTTGCCCCAGCTTACCAAATTGTCCTGTTAAGACTTGCAATGCCATTGCAGAACGAATGGACGACCCGCCATTGCGCGAGCGTTCAACCCCTACCCCAATCATCATCGAAACACGTTTAGCATTCTTAAATAGTTTAGTAAACTTATCAAACTGAGTTTTATTAATACCGCAGATTTCTGAGACTTTGTCTTTATCATAAGTTTTGGCATTCGCTAAGTACGCATCCAGCCCAGAAACTTTATCCGCTATTTTTTGATGATTAATCATGCCTAAACGTTCTAATTCTGCTGTCATCGCCAAAGCAAAATAAACATCACTAGCAGGTTTTACTTGTAGGTATAAGTCCGCAATACCCGCTACCTTGATACGTTTTGGGTCTATAACAATGACCTTAGCGCCTTTTTTTCGTGCCTTGTTAATGATTTTCATCAAGTGCAAATATGAGGTGGTGATATTCACACCCCACAAAATAATCAAATCAGAATATTCAGCTTGCTCTGTTGGCATCCCCAAGGTATTACCAAATAAAGACTCATACGATAAGCTACGCACGCCTGCACACAAAGGTGAGCGGTTTAACTGCGTCGCGCCTAGCTTATAAAAAAAGCGCATATCCATTGAGTTTTCAGCCAGTTGTCCATGTGGGCCAGCGTAATTAAGTGGCATCACGCTTTCTGTGCCGTGCTCATCAATACCTTTTTGTATGCCTTCGTAACACAACTCAATCGCCTCATCCCATGAGATACGCTCAAA
>JAZGFW010000013.1:0-7009 GCA_036479895.1 Cocleimonas sp.
CACCAATTGCTTCTTTTTGATCGAGATTTTTTTTGCAATAATCTTTGCTATTTAACGCCATCACGCAACTTTGTACCTGTGCGGCAAAGGCTTCATTAATCTCCCAGTAATCAATGCCACTTAGCGGGATTTGGTAATCCACCAACGTTTGTGTGATCGCGTGAGCAGGACCTAAACCCATTTGAGTAGGATCAAGCCCCGCCCATTGTGCAGGGTTTAATTTAGCAATAGGATGTAAGTTGTATTTACTAATTGCATCTTCACTGGCAAGAATCAGGCTACAAGCACCGTCAGTGATTTGTGAACTATTACCGGGGGTAACTTTTCCATAAGGCTTGTCAAAAAAGGGCTTGAGTTTGCTTAGTTTCTCAACTGAACTGTCAGCACGCACACCGTCATCGGTAGTAAACGCCTCACCTTTTGCACTAAATAAAGTTTCTACTTCTTCTGTGAAAATCTTGTTATCAATAGCTGATTGCAAACGTAAATGACTTTGCACCGCGTATTCGTCCATTTGAGTACGAGAAATGTTAAAATGAAATGCTAGCTCTTCGGCCGTTTGCCCCATGTTTAAGCCAACCACAGGGTCGGTTAAACCACGAAGCAGGGCAATGATCGGTGCAAAGTATCGACCCTTTAGTGCGGTTAAGGCTTTGGCTTTTTGCCCAACGGTTTTTGCGCGATTAAAGTTAGCCAGCCAATGCACCATATCTTCTGTTAGTAATAAGGGCGCTTTACTCATCGCATCGACACCACCTGCTAGCACCAAATCAGAATAACCATGTGCGATATTGCGTACGGCATTATCAATCGCTTGTAAGCCTGATGCACAGTTGCGCTGTACCGTGTGAGCGGTGAGTTTGTCGCCTCCACCCGCTCGAAGTGCAATAATGCGCGCGATATTGGTCTCATCTGCCGATGGCATCACGCAACCATAAATTACTTCATCAAGGTCAGACGCATGAAAAGGTTGGCGGTTAATTAATGGCTTGGTCGCGCCTAACGCTAGATCAGTAGCACTAAAAATTCCGGGCTTTCCTCGTGCTTTTAAAAACGGGGTACGCGCACCATCAACTAAATAAACAGGTCGTGCGCGTCTTTTCAAGTCCCCCGTATTACCCATGTTTAAATTCCTTATCACTAAAATCGTCAACCCGAATCGCATTGCGCATGGATAACCACAGCTTATGTAATTGATCACCTTCATCCTTGGTGATGAGCGCAAGTTGCACGGCTTCATCAATACGTTCGGTATGCATTCTGGCTTTTAATTTGCTTGATTTTGTCAGTATCTTAAACCTCTTTTCAATCTCGGCTGATTCAACCGCTACATTAAAGGCATCTTCAACACGCCCCATCGCATCGTCGGGGTCATCGGTTATATAACAACCTTCGGTCAAGCGATCTCGCGTAGCTGATGGACTCAACGCCAGTTTTGCAACCTCGTGAATGAGTTTATCCGAAGGAGGCGAATAGGGCTTGCCGAAGGGGAACATCATTAGTCTTAATGTTTTAGCAATGGGTTTGAATGGTAAGTTATAAAAAACTGCCAGCATTGCCTGTTGCGCATCATGCAAACTTTGTTGGCAGGCATAATGCAATAAGGGCAAATCAGCCTCTGGTTCGCCTTGGTTTTCAAAGTGCTTAAGCGTGGCAGAACATAAGTACATATTAGCGAGGATGTCAGCGAATCTGCCAGAAAGCCTTTCCTTTCGTTTTAAATTTCCACCAAGTGTCAGCAAGGCATAATCAGATAACAGCGCAAAACTTGCACTTAAACGCGTTAGGCTTCGGTAATATTTGCGGGTCAACGGAGTACCGGGTACCTCAAAAATGGCATTAGTTAAACCAAACCAAACACTGCGTGAAATATTGCTAATCACAAAACCACCGTGAGCGAATAGGGCAGTATCTAGCTTTTTAAGGTCATTTTCTTGAGTGGCTTTCATTTCATCTAATAAATAAGGGTGACAACGAATCGCGCCTTGCCCGAATACAATCAGTGAGCGCGTTAAAATGTTAGCGCCTTCTACCGTAATTGCTACGGGGATGCCTTGATAACCACGCCCAATATAATTGGATGGGCCCAAACAAATCCCTGAACCGCCTTGGATATCCATCGCATCATTGGTAATGGTACGCATACGCTCGGTGAGTGAATATTTAAGCAGGGCAGTCACTACCGCAGGACGTTGACCTTGATCGAGCGCGGTTACAGTTAATAGACGCGCCGCATCCATCAAGTAAGTGTTACCAAGCATATTAGCGAGGGGTTCTTCAATACCTTCAAATTGTCCAATTGGTACGCCAAATTGTTTACGCACTCGCGCATAAGCACCGGTGTAGCGCGTAGCAATTTTAGCGGCACCTGTAGAAAGCGCAGGTAATGAAATGCCACGACCTTCACCCAAACATTCAACCAGCATACGCCAGCCTCTGCCGACATTATCGACACCGCCGATTAGCCAATCCATCGGAATAAAAACATCGGTTCCCCAGTTAGGGCCATTTTGAAAGGGGTTGTTAAGCGGGAAATGTCTTCTGCCAATATCAATACCTTGTGTATCGGTAGGAATTAAAGCAACGGTGATGCCAATATGATCGCCTTCTTTTTGTAAATTATTATAGGCTTCTTTATTGCTAAAAACGTCTTCGGTCAAAAGCTCATCAGGGTCATAGAGCTGGAAGGCCAAGCCAAGTAAGGATGCAATCGGGCCCAGCGTAATGTAGCGTTTCTCCCAATTGAGTCGAATCCCTAATACGTCTTTCTCGCCTTTAAAGTCTTGTTTACAAACAATACCCACATCAGGGATTGAGCCAGCATCACTACCCGCTTCAGGTCCTGTAAGTGCAAAACAAGGGATATCCTTTCCCACAGCAAGACGCGGTAAGTAGTAATCTTTTTGCTCTTGCGAGCCATACTTCATGAGTAATTCGCCAGGGCCTAAAGAATTCGGCACCATAATCGTAACGGCGGCGGTAATGCTTCGCCCTGATATTTTCATCACCACTTCAGAATGCGCGCGTGCAGAAAAACCATGCCCGCCGTATTCTTCAGGAATTATCATGCCAAAGAATCGTTCTTCCTTTATATAGTCCCAAACGGTTTCTGGCAGGTCTTGCAGTTCGTGGGTGATTTGCCAATCATCTAACATACCGCACAGCTTTTCTACGGGGCCGTCAATAAAGGCTTGCTCCTTCTCGCTGAGCGTACTCATGGATAAATCGCGCAAACGTGACCAATCTGGTTTGCCAGAAAATAGCTCAGCATCCCACCAGACATTTCCGCCATCTAGTGCTTCTTGCTCGGTACGAGATATTTTGGGTAAATTAGCTTTTAATAAGCCCATGGCAGGCTTGCTGATAAACCGTTGGCGTAGGTCAGGAAGATTAATCAGGGTCAGCCCTAATAAAAGAGGAACCCACAATATCCAGAACCAACCAGAATGTGAGAAGAAGGCACTTATTACTAACCATGCGCCGATTAGCCAAGTGGCATTTAGTAGGGGCATTCGACGATAGCCGATGACCCCAATCGTTATTATTAACAGTAGTAACCAGATCATTTTTAATATCCTTCTATTAGTTTTCTATAAAGTGTTTTGTCTATGAGTTGTTGTTTATGCGTCTTTATCTTTAGATGCAATGCGTTGTTTTAAGTCTTCAATTTTTTGCTTTAGCGCCTTGTTTACCGCATTAAGATTTATTACTTCAAGATTAGTAGAAATTAATGGTTTTTTCTGCTCAGAATGTTTACTTTCGATGGGTGGTTCTTCAACCCAAGGTAAGTCGCCGTAGTAATCTTTCTTCGATTTGTTTTTTGAAATTGTCCAAGCAGGAAATTTTAAAATACTAAAGTAGGGTGAATAGTCAAAGTCAGCAGGCACGAACAAACGAAAATTACGTTTATGAAATTTGATGCAATCATCGTTATCCGCTTTAATGGTCGGTAAAATAGGGTAGTTAACACTTTGAAAACATCGCGCAATCATACTCGAGCAAACAATGTTGGTGGGGCGACCCGCATTGTGTTGAAAGAGGGTGGAACGCCATTGTCGAGGCAAAATAGCGTACGGAAACATTAAGCGCGCTAAATCTAGCAATTGCCTAACATCATAATTCATCCCTAAATGTTCCGTGGCAAAGCCAACAACTTTTTCTTGATCGCTAGCCCTTAAATTATCAGGGCGACAGATGCGTAGGTTGTCTGTCGTATAGTCGGTAAGTGGATTAATAATAGTGCCAAAACCTAAAAGTGATTCGATCACCAAGGGAAGGGATGGATCGCCCTGATAATGTTTTTTTACCAAGGCTTGCGCATCGGGGTTTGTTAGATCACGTTGTGCACCAATATAAAGTGCTGCATGTGTCCACTGCGACAAGGTTATTATTTTTATAACTTCTCCCACGCGAGAGCGCCCTTCAAATAAAACCACGTCCGCAGGCTGTAGTTCGCAGAGCATATGCTCAAAATTGTTAATCGCTTGTTGGTTTTGATTCGACTTAGGAATCTCATTAAGCCAATCTGTCATTAAATTCCAAAGCCAATTGCGAACATGGGTAAACACGTGATCTCCTCTATTTGTTATTTTAATCTTAGTATAGAAACGAAGAAAGGAAAGGTTTGGATTAAAATTTGTATAAATAAGACCCTTGTACGAGAAGTGTGACGCAATTTCTTCGCCATACTCCATGCAAGGGCTAAAGTTAAAATAAATATTGACATTAGAAAATTAGAATATTATTATATAACCATATTTAGTTTATAACTGAATAAACCTCCATCCTCCTTTGGTGGTATTTTTAAAGCGACTCGATTGAGTCGTTTTTTTTTTTACTTAGAATTATTTTTATAAAAAACTCGGTCGCAAGCGAGCCGAGTTTTAAAAAAGCATAGTTGTATCGACCTCTGTTCTTTCTTATCATATTCTGTAAGCTGGTCTCGAACATACGTTCTAATAACATCTTCATTCGCATTACCTATCGTTTCTACAAAGTAACTTTGAGTCCATAACTTACCACCCAAAAGTAGCGTTTCTTTATCTCTGGATAAACCCTAAAAAACTCTCTTGCTGAAATACTCTTAATCACTTGCGTCATATCACTCGGTGACATCTTTGGGGTTCACGAACAACCCTATGAATATGGTCATAGCCTGCTTTCTCAATTATTCCCTTCAAAACACTTTGATAGGGTTCACAGAACACCTTGTGCCTGTATTTAGGAATCCAAACAAAGTGGTACATCAAACGGTATATATAATGAGTATTTCTTAGTAGCTCCATAAGTTGGATACCTCACAATGGAAAAATACCCATTGTAAGCTATCCAACTCGGGGGCAAGCCACCCGAGATTTACGCTTCGCGGTTAAAAAAATGCAAAGTCATAGATGAAAAAAAACAACAATAAAGTGAAACTACTGCTTGAAAGACGCAGGTGATTACCATAAAATGCCCCGTTCTTTGGATCCGCTTGAGTTTAGCGCTTCAATAAAGATTTCTGGTTGGTTGATTTTTATCAGCGAGCCATCAAAAGATTAGTTAAGTATAATTAAACAATACAGTCACCTGTATTGTTGGAGAGTAATAAAATGGGAACAACAGTCAGTGCAAAACCTGCTGAAGTAAAACGTGACTGGTTTGTAGTAGATGCAGACGGTCAAACTTTAGGTCGTCTAGCAAGTGAAGTAGCTTCACGTTTACGTGGTAAGCACAAACCAACATTTACGCCGCACGTTGATACGGGTGACTACATCGTTATCATTAATGCTGAAAAAATTCGTGTATCGGGTAATAAAGCTAAAGATAAAATGTACTATCGCTCTACAGGCTACATTGGTAACTTAAAATCAATGAACTTTGAAAAGTTGTTAGCTGATAGACCAGAGCGTGTTTTTGAGCTTGCCGTAAAAGGTATGTTGCCTAAAGGGCCTTTAGGTCGTGATATGTTCAGAAAACTAAAAGTTTATGCAGGTTCGGAGCATAATCACCACGCACAGCAACCGATTGCACTAGAACTGAAGGGATATTAATAATATGGCAACGACAACTTATTACGGCACAGGTCGACGTAAAACATCAACAGCACGCGTATTCATGAGCAAAGGTAGCGGAAAAATCGTTATCAATAAGCTACCACTCGAAGAGTACTTCGGGCGTGAAACGGCACATATGATTCTAAAGCAACCTTTAGGCAACACAGAAACCAATGATCAGTTTGATTTTATGGTCACCGTTAAAGGTGGTGGTGATAGTGGTCAAGCGGGCGCGATTCGTTTGGGTATTTCAAGAGCTTTATTGAAGTATGACGAGAGCCTTCGTGGTACGTTGAAGAAAGCCGGCTTTTTAACACGTGATGCAAGAAAAGTTGAAAGAAAGAAAGTTGGTTTACATAAAGCGCGTAGAGCGACTCAGTTCTCTAAGCGTTAATAAACATTTCAAATCTTTATTAAAAAAAGCCACTGCATGTTCTGCGTAGTGGCTTTTTTTATTGCTGTTATCTGACTTATATTTTCACTTTATTGGAAGAACATAAAATCAAAAAAAATTGTGAGTTATTGGTTATGGCTTTTTCAAACCCAATTAAAAAACTTTGTCCATTTTTTTAAAATAGCTTCTCTACCACATGCAGCCGTTGGTACTTAAAATACTTACGTTTGTAATGATTATTTTGGATAAAAATAAGGTGTTGAGCGCTAGTTTTTCCAACTGTCTGTGCATTTTGTGGTAAAAAAGAAACATATTTTATTATCTGTAAGTTACTGATTATTTGAGAAATAGTTTGTATTTATGGCGTTAATATAAAAAAAATTTGAAATAAATGTTGTGATTTAACAACACCGCCCATATACTTTAAACAGTTCTGCAAGGAAGTGTTGTGGAATAACCAAAAAGGGCAATATACTTAAGTCCGTTAAGTTTGGAAATTTTATTATAAATTATAGGTCTAGTACCTATTAAACTGGAGTCAAAAATGAAAAAATTACTCGCAATCGCAGTAGCAGCTGCA
>JAZGFW010000014.1:0-17968 GCA_036479895.1 Cocleimonas sp.
GGCAGTTATTTAGTAACAGGTGGGTTGAGTGGCTTTGGTTTAAAAACGGCCTGTTGGTTAGTGGATAAAGGTGCGCGTTCATTAGTACTTATTAGTCGATCAGCCAAGGTCGATGATGAATCTGCAATAATCATTCAAGATTTGCAAGATAAAGGTGTCCAAGTCTTTACCCGAGCGTGTGATGTTACCGATAAGTCAGCTTTACATCGTTTGATTTCTGAAATAGAAAATGATGTTGCTCCACTAAAAGGCATTGTTCATGCTGCGATGGTACTGGATGATGGGTTGATTCGTAATATGAGCCAAACTCAATTACACAAAGTCATGAGCCCTAAAATCATAGGTGCGTGGAATTTACATAAAGCGAGTATAGACCTTGATCTTAAATTAGAACTATTCGTGATGTATTCATCGGCAACAACTTTTGTGGGTAACCCTGGTCAAGCAAACTATGTGGCTGCGAATAGCTTTTTAGAAGCGTTAGTGACCTATCGAAAAGCTCATGGTTTGACTGCTCATTATGCGGCTTGGGGGGCAATTTCTGATGTTGGCTATTTAGCGCGAAACGAAGAAACCAAGGAGGCCTTGCAATCACGTTTGGGTGGCAATGCTTTAGCATCCGACCAAGCTATGAAAACACTCGAAAAGATTCTGCTTTCTGATAAATCTGGGGTAGCAGTTATTGATTTAGATTGGTCTGTTATTCAGCGGGTTATGCCAGCAGCGAGCTCTGCTAAATATGAGATTTTACAACGTCAGGTCAAATCATCAGATAGCGATCATGAGGATATTCAAGTCTTAATTGCCAATATGAGTAAAGATGAAGTTCAAAGCCTTGTGGTTGATTTATTATTGGATGAGATCGAACAAATTTTAAGGTTACCGCGCGAGAAGCTGGATATTGAACAATCTGTCTTTGACCTAGGAATGGATTCTTTAATGGGGATGGAGTTGGTTCTCGCCATTGAAGAACGCTTTGGGGTTAAGTTACCGGTTATGGCATTGACTGAAGGTGCGAATATTCAACGTATTGCGGAACGCATAACAGCCCAATTATCAAGTTCAGATGATGAGACAGTAAGCAGTGAAACGAAAGAAACACATGCACATCAAGATGATATTTCGATTGCTGCAGCACGTCATGGGCATGGCAAAGATGGAAAAATGACCCACGAAGAAGCAGAAGCTTTGTCAAAGAAATTGATTGAAGATGCTATGAAGTCAAGTAGTTAGTGATAGTTAATGAATAAACCTAAAAGTAATTTGTTTGGCCTAAGCGGCTCTGTCAAAGACCAGCTGGCGCAAAAGATGCTCGAAAAGCGTCTTAAAAAAGTCTCAGCCTCTGAGATCAGTAAAAAAAGTACTAAGCGTAGCCGTAAGTCATTATTGTCTAACTCTAAAATCCCTGATGAGTTTTGTCGCTTTGATAAATTTCCGGGTTACCAGCAAATTAGAATTTTAGAAACAGGCGGAAAACAACTCGGTGTTGAAACCCCTTTTTTTAAAGTTCATGAAGGTGTGGCCAGCAATACTACACAGATTGCGGGTCAAGAATATATAAATTTTGCCAGTTATAACTATCTTGATTTATGTGGTCACCCAGATGTTTCGAAAGCAGCAAAAGAGGCAATTGATACCTATGGAACCTCTGCCTCTGCGAGTCGGCCCGTAGCGGGTGAGCGCCCTGTTCAGCGTGATTTAGAAGTAGCTTTAGCCAAAGTCTATGATGTGGACGACTGTATTGTTTTTGTTAGCGGGCACGCCACAAATGTCACCACGATTGGTTATTTATTTGGCCCAAAAGATTTAATTTTGCATGATTCATTAATCCATAATAGTATCGTGCAGGGTGGGCAATTATCAGGGGCAACGCGGTTACCCTTCCCCCATAATGATTGGCAAGCACTGGATGAATTACTTTTTCAGCAACGTAAAAACTATGAGCGTGTATTGATTGTAATCGAAGGCATTTATAGTATGGATGGTGATTATCCTGACTTAAAACGCTTTATTGAAATCAAGCAGCGGCACAAAGCTTTTCTAATGGTTGATGAAGCACACGCCTTAGGTGTATTAGGTGAAAAAGGGCATGGCATTAAGGAACATGCGGGTGTTGACGGCCATGAAGTTGATCTTTGGATGGGTACCCTAAGTAAAACGTTGGCAAGTTGTGGGGGGTATATTGCGGGTGAAAATGCGCTAATTGAACATTTAAAGTTTTCTGCGCCAGGTTTTTTATATAGCGTGGGAATCTCTCCACCGCTTGCAGCATCCGCTCTTGCGGCTTTAAAACTCATGGATGATGAGCCGCAGAGAGTGCAAGCGCTAAAAGATCGCGGGCATCAATTTTTAGAATTGGCGCAACAACATGGTTTAAATGTAGGTTCTAGCGCGGGCTTGTCTGTAATCCCTATTATCACGGGTGGTTCTGCTAATGCAGGGCGGTTAGCGAATGCTTGTTTTAAACGGGGTATTAATGTCCAGCCGATATTTTATCCTGCGGTACAAGAAGGCATGGCGCGCTTACGCTTCTTTATTTGTTCCTCGCATACGGAAGAACAAATTAGCCAAACGATTGAGATTTTGGTCGAAGAAATGGCTAAGCTGAAGTAGTGGCAGAGGCTAAAAAACGTATTGTCTTTTGCACTTATTCGAGTGTTTATTCTTCACTTGTTTTAAAGCGACTGCTTTCAGATGAAGGGGTTGAGGTAGTTGGAATTATAAACTCAACACGCGTTATTAGCCCTGAGTATGGTTTTATTCGAGGTGCGCTGGCACAAGTTAATAAATCTGGTTGGCGATATTCCGGTTATTTATTTTTAGTGACGGATTTATTTGCAGGATTAAAACCCGCAAAAACGATACATGGCTTAGCAAAAAAAAATGATATTCCTCTTTTAGATACGCTTGATATTAATGGGCTGAAATCACTGGATTTTATCCAAGAAATAAAAGCTGATAGTTTACTTGCTGCTCATTTTAATCAGCTTATAAAAAAGCCCTTATTAGACATGAAGTGCTTAAATATTCATCCTTCTTTATTGCCTGCTTTTAAGGGTGTCGACCCTGTGTTTTATGCCTTGTTAGAAAACCAACCAATAGGTGTGACTTTACACGAAATGGCTGAATCATTTGATACAGGTGATATTCTTTTACAGAAAAACTGTTCTTTAGAATCTTCAGCTACCGTATTTTCAGCTAACTGTAAGCTGTTTGATGTGGGTGCAGCTATGGCGCTCACTTACTTACATAGTCCAAATCAACCGAAGCTTGTTCAAAATAAATCAGATGAATATGACTCATGGCCAAGGAGGGCGGATATTAGTCAATTTAGACGATTAGGAAAACGCTTAATTAAGCTACCAGAGCTTTGGCGTTATTTATTTGGGGGAAGGGTTTGAATCAGCAATCGTATTTTCGAAGTAGTGGTTATCAAGAAAATTCACTGATTGATACCGACTCAGGTAATCAACTAGATTTAGCGAGTTTACCGCCGTTTTTAAGAACCTTATTAGTGATGGATGGAACAGTAACGAAAGCCTTGGAGTCATGGTTTTGGGAGCCTGTAAAAGTAATTCCTCTGAGTAATCAGCAGTACCAACAAAATGATAATCAGCCGAAACTATTGCAACGTGAGGTTTTACTACGTGGTGAACAATCATCACGCGTTTTTGCCTGTGCGCGATCCCATGTATCTTTGCAATCGTTACCTGATGAAATTGCTGAAGCTTTAAGTCTAGGAAAGATAGGAATAGGTGAGTTATTGCGTGAGAAAGGCTTAGAAACCTATCGTGAATTATTTAATATAAACTATTTTCAAGTGTCACCAAAAGATGATCCTTTATGTTTAAATCTATTAGAAACAGCCATTATTTCACGTAGTTATAAGATATGGGTGAATGAAAATCCCGCAATAACAGTAACTGAATACTTTCCACTTAAGTTATATGCGGCAGGCAGAGGCAACTAATATTTTTCATATAGCACTTCACTTTATTATTCCCGTTATTATAGTTGCCTTGTTCTTTCGTAAAAGCTGGCAGTTTGCTTATTTAATTATGGTAACAACCATGTTGGTTGATCTCGATCATTTGCTGGCTGACCCAATATATGATCCAAAGCGTTGTAGTATCGCCTTTCATCCCTTACATGGGCTTGTGCCAATAGTTTTTTATGGCATGTTATGTTTTATTCCCAAACCCCTTTATCTGCGCTTGATTGGTATTGGTCTTGTGATTCATATGGCTTTAGATTCTATTGATTGTCAGATTACAAACAATGTGTGGATGACGTAAAATAGAGGCATGAGCGATAGTTATCGAGGACAGCATTTAATTATACAAAAAGCAGGGGGGACCTATACCCATCATGCTTTAGGTTTGGGTAATGGTCGGGTGATTCATTATTCTGGTCTGGCGAATGATTTAACGACAGAGGGAGTGATTGAAGAGGTTAATATTGATGAGTTCTCGAAAGGGAAAGAAATTAAAGTAAAGCCACATGAAAAACGTCGCTTTACGGTTGAAGAAGCGATATTGCGTGCCACTTTACGCTTAGGTGAGGCTCAATACCATATTTTACATAATAACTGTGAACACTTGGTCGAATGGTGTATTAGCGGAGAACATCGAAGCTGGCAGTCTCGGCGTGGTAAGTTATTGTATTCAGCGGGGATGGGAACACGTGCTTTGGTTGGTGTTAAGAACCCAGTCGCTTTTATTGCAGGTGCAGCTGCTGGTTATGTTTACATCAATAAACAAGCGAAGAAAAAAATGCCTGACTTTGATGCGCTAGAGAAAGCATTTACGCAGAAGCAATCAATCATTTTATTGCCCCATGAGAAATAAATTACTCTTGTTGTTCAAATTCACGTTGTGACAAAACATTGAGTGTTCTAAAGCAAAGTTTGATTTTGCATTGGTTAATGCAGTTGAATGTTATGCGAGCTAAAAAGAGCTTTCATCATTTATAATACTAATACTTAACGGGGCATGATATTCCAGTAAGGCGATTGCCGGACAGAGGTAGCAGAAGAGCTTGTAGAGAAGTTAAAAAGTCGCTTAAGTTTTTTGATACAAAAAAACCGTAGAGGTTAAATAGTCTTCTCTACGGTTCTTGTACTTGTTTGATATTAATCAGTTTTGTTGTATTTAGTACAACCTTAACTACCGCAACCACCGCCACAACAGCTATCTGTTTTTTCTTCTGCTTCAGGTGCTTCGCTACCACAACCACCAGGAGGGTGTGGATGGCCATGAGCAATCTCTTCTTCGGTTGCATCGCGGATTTCCTTAACGGCTACATCAAAGTGCAGTGTCTCGCCCGCTAATGGGTGGTTAGCATCAATTTGTACCGTATCACCATCAACACCCGCAATTATAATGACTTGCGCGCCCTGAGCGGTTTGCGCATGGAACTGAGCACCAGCAACCAACTCTTTATCATCAATACCTTCAAACATGGTACGCGGCACCGACTCTGTTAGTTTGTCATCTCTAACGCCATAAGCATCTTGAGGGGCGACAATAATATGAAAGTCATCACCTACTGCTTTATCTTCAAGTGCAGATTCTAGACCTTTAATAATACCACCTGTTCCATGCATATAAAGAAATGGCGAGTTGTCATCCGCTTTATCAAGGGTTTCTCCATCATCATTTTTAAGAGTGTAGGTAAGGGTTGCAACTTTGTTTTGTGCGATTTTCATATTTCTTCCGATCTATTAGTAATGATGCGAAGTCTGCCATAAATTTTACAAAACTGACAGAGTTACGTGCTATTCTCCTATTTTTCACGACCTGAGTATTGCCTGAGTAATGTCAGTAAAACGTATTCTTTATTCTCTGGTTTTATATTTGATTTTTCCGTTTGTGATTTTTCGTCTTTTTTGGCGGAGTCGTTCAAATCCGGCTTACCGACAACGTATCTATGAAAGATTAGGGTTTGTAAAAAATAATAGTGACAAACCTGTTATCTGGCTGCATGCGGTATCGGTTGGCGAAACAATAGCTGCTAAGTCTTTGATTGAAGGCTTGATTAGTCAGTATCCAGAACATCAAATTTTAGTTACCACCACCACCCCAACAGGTTCAGATAGAGTAAAAGCCTTGTTTAAGGATCGGGTGGCTCACGTTTATTTTCCTTATGACTTACCAGGTATAATTCAACGTTTCTTAAAACGCATAAAGCCTCATGCACTGATTATTATTGAAACAGAAATTTGGCCTAACTTATTTGCGGGTTGTCATAAACGAGATGTTCCCATCTTTATTGTAAATGCTCGTTTGTCAGCAAAATCAACGCAAGCTTATCTGAAATTTAAAGGCTTAATTACTGAGACTTTGTCTTATGCCGATAAAATTGCAGTACGTTCTAATGATGATAAAAAACACTTTTTACAATTAGGCGCAAAAGAAAGTCAGATTGAGGTGGTAGGTAATATTAAATTTGATTTCCTTATTGATAATCAGTTGGTTACTAAGGGAAAAAAGTGGAAGAAACAGTGGGGTGCAGATCGCCTTGTTTGGGTGGTGGCAAGTACCCATGAAGGTGAAGATGATAAAATTTTAAGAATTTATAGTGACTTACTTAATGTTGTTCCTGAATTACTTTTAGTGTTAGTGCCTCGGCATCCAGAGCGTTTTGATGCCGTTTACGACCAGTGTAAAAAATTTAAAGTGCAAAGACATAGTCTGATTTCAGAAAATGATGGGTATAAGCATTTCGATGGAAATATTATTTTAGGCGATAGTATGGGAGAAATGCAGAGCTGGTTTGCTGTAGCGGATGTCGTGTTTATCGGGGGGAGTTTAGTAAATACAGGAGGACATAACCCGCTAGAGGCCATTGCTCATGGCAAGCCAGTGGTTAGTGGGCAATATATGTTTAATTTTAACGATATGTTGGTAGAGCTAAAAATAGCAGGTTTATTATTTTCTTCTAAATTAGAAGAAGATATAACTAAAAAACTTAGTGATTTATTAGAACTACCACGAAATAGCTTTGTTGGAAAAACACAAACAATTATGCAGAAAAATAAAGGCGCTACTGCACGATTACTCGGCCTTATTAAAGCGCTTATTTGATAACTTAAGCCTTTGTTGCATCTCGTTGCATTTTTGCAATTTTTTCGTCCATTAGTTCTTGAGGTGTTTTGGTAGAGGAATCTTCCTCTTCTTCCTCTTCTTCTTCGCCTTCGCCTGACATGCTTTCTAAGACTAGGCCTGCAAAGGGTGAGTTTTCATCAGTTTCGTTATCACCTTCTTCCTCATTGTCGTCAGAGTTCATCGCATCAGCAAATGTATTATCTTCAAGGTTGATACGTACTTGTAAGTTACTGGCTGAGTCCGCATTTTTAAGCGCTTCTTCCAAAGATACAATGCCTTGTTTATATAGTTTGTAAATATGGCTGTCAAAGGTTTGCATACCTTGCTCTTCAGATTTTTCCATGATTTCTTTAAGCGCCATTACATCACCTTTCATAATCAGGTCTTTTACCATTGGCGTACCAATTAGAATTTCAATAGCAGCAACGCGTTTACCATCAATCGTAGGGAGTAAACGCTGTGAAATGAAAGCCTGTATATTAATAGAAATATCCATTAATAACTGGTGGTGGCGTTCTTCTGGGAAGAAGTTAATGATTCTATCCAGTGCCTGATTAGTATTGTTGGCGTGTAGTGTTGATAAACATAAATGACCTGTTTCAGCAAAAGCTAGGGCGTGTTCCATGGTTTCTTCAGTACGAATCTCACCGATAAGAATCACGTCGGGTGCTTGGCGCAACGTGTTTTCTAGCGCATCTTCGAAATTATCCGTATCAACACCTACTTCGCGCTGACTGATAATAGATTTCTTGTGTGGGTGAACATATTCAATAGGGTCTTCAATCGTAATAATATGCCCCGCAGCGTTAGTATTACGGTAGTCAATTAATGCTGCAAGTGAGGTCGATTTACCTGAACCAGTTCCGCCTACAAACAAAATGAGGCCACGCTTTTGCATAATCATTTCTTTAAGAATAGGAGGGAGCCCTAGATCATCAGCATTGGGGATATCAACTTTGATATTACGAATAACCATCGCAACATGGGTGCGTTGTTTAAAAATGTTAATACGGAAACGACCAATATCGGGCTCGTCCAAAGCTAGGTTCATCTCAGGCTTGTGTTCAAATTGTTTTTGTTGATCTTTGCTCATTAATGACTCCGCAATTTCGTTCAACTGTTCGGAGGTCATTTTCTCTTGACTGAGTGCTTTTAGCGTACCCTGAAACTTTGCAGCCGGTGGTGCATTAAAGGTTAAGTATAAATCTGAACCATCGTTTTGAACGAGCGTGCGTAAGAACTTTTTGAAGTCCATTGTTTCCCCAATGCCAATTTTGGCTTATTTATTGTTATTTTTTATAGCTCTTGCAGAGCCATATTTATCTCTTTATTTTAAAATAGGTAGCTCTTTAATTGAAGTTTATTCCGATTAAGTGTCATTTTTTTTATCGTTTATTCTCCGTTGAGGGTGATAATTAATTGACGACTACCGCCATGATTACGGTGTTCACAAAGGTAGATTCCTTGCCATATACCTATATTAAACATTCCCTTAGTGAGAGGAATATTTAGGCTTGTGCCTAATAGACTCGCTTTAATGTGTGCTGGCATATCATCGCTGCCCTCGAGCGTGTGTTGGTAATAAGACTGATTTTCAGGTACAAATTCATTGAAATGGCTTTCAAAGTCATCGCGCACTGTAGGGTCGGCATTTTCATTGATAGTGAGGGAGGCGGAGGTATGTTTGATGAAAATATTCATCATACCTACTTGAAACTCATGTAACTCAGAAATCTGTTCAAGGATTTCATGGGTGATAAGGTGAAAACCTCGCGATCTTGGTTTAAGTTGTATTTCTTTTTGTATCCACATGTTTCGTCCTTTTCAATAAATCAATCAAGTTCACTATACTCTCGACGAGCAGGATAGTTTTTCCGCAATGAATCAAAGTACTGCCCATCTTGTAGCGATGTATCGAGAAGAATATTTTTTAAATCGTTGTTATCAAGACGAATATTATAAGATTCAAGTACTTCAGTTCGCTTATCTTTATCAGTGCTTAGTATTACTTTAGTGCTAAGGTTATTGCCAAAATCAACTTGTGTAGCTGACCACTTTGCTGGTTCACCTAAATAATCACACACTGCTTTATAGATCATTTCTGTGCCACGAACCTTACCGTCAATGCTATATCCCGCAATGTGAGGAGTACCTATCAAGGTATGCTTTAACATGTCTAGACTGATTTTTGGCTCGTTTTCCCACACGTCTAAAATGAGTGTTAAGTCATTCTTATTATTCATACGCTTTAGCAAGCTAGGTTCTTCAACTACCTCACCCCGCGCTGCATTAATAAAAAGTGTACCTGCTTTAAGTGAGTCTATGGCTTGCTGATTGATTAATCTAAATGTAGGGTGTTCACCGTCAGCTGTTAAAGGTGTATGCAGGGTAACAATGTCGCAGGCGAGTGCATCTTTAAGGGAGGAAAAACTAAAGTCATAAGCCCCTGATGTTTCAAGAGGTGGGTCGTTAACAATACATGTGATCCCTAAATCTTCACAGAGCCGTTTAACGCGTGAGCCAACATTTCCACAGCCGATAATACCAATACTGAGAGTGCTTAGGTTTTTATTTTTCTTTAAAGACCATAGGCTTATGGCTGCAATGACATATTCAGCGGCAGAGATAGCATTGCTACCTGGGGCACGCGCAAAGCCGATATTGTTGGTTTTTAAATAGTCTAAATCGATGTGATTAAAGCCTGCTGTAGCGGATGCTATAAATTTCACGGGGGTATTTTGAAGCAGGGCTTGATTAACCTTGGTTACTGACCTGACTAGTAATATATCGGTGTTCTTCAATGCTTTAGGCGATAGCGTACGACCATTTATAAGAGTGACTTTGCCTAACGTGCTAAAGGCTTCAGTAGCATAAGGAATGTTTTCATCTGCAGATATATTCATGGTTTTAGAATAGGACTTTAATTGAATAATTCAAGTGATAAAAAACAAACTAACTTCCAATATTGTTAAGGATATAGAAAGGGACAAGTGGTATAATAGATCGGATGTATGGCTGGGAAATATGAAAAATCACACCAGACAGTTAAGAGATTCAGAGGTTTGTATGGGGAGATACAAGTCGCTGTTATATATTATAAAGGGTGTTGTAGCACTTTACAGAACTAAAAATGAGATTAGAAATGGGCTTATTGAAATTACCTTGCTTGATTAAAAAGAAATTAGCGGTTGTCGTTATCGTGGGTGCGACGCTTTCAGCATTGAATGTTGCAACATTTGCAGAAAGTTCTGCGCAAATTAATTTACGTGATGTTGAAATTCCTACTTTGATTGAAACCGTATCAAGGATTACAGGTAAGAGTTTTGTGGTTGATCCGCGCGTTAAAGGTCGTGTGACTGTTATCACTAGTAGTGATGTTGGTAAGGATGAACTTTATGAAACATTCTTATCTATTTTACAGGTTCATGGCTTTTCAGCAGTACCGTCTGGCGCTAACTTAATTAAAATAGTTCCTTCAAATCAGGCTAAGCAACAGCCTGTACCTGTTGTTGGTGAAGATGATGAGCAGTTATTAAGAGCAGCGGCTAAAAAGTCTGGTAAGAAAATTAAACCAAGAAAGAAAATTAAACGTAATGCTGATGAGTTAATTACTCGTGTAATTCGTGTTGAGCATGTACCTGCGGCAATGTTAGTGCCTATTTTACGTCCTTTAGTGCCAAGTACAGGGCAGTTACAGGCGTATGGCCCAAGTAACACGATCGTAATTTCAGATCGTGCGGCAAATATTGATCGCTTATTAAAAATAATTCGTAAGATGGATCGTGCGGATGATGAAGAGCTTGAAGTCGTCAAGTTGCGTTATGCGTCTGCTAAAAAATTAGCTCAGACCATTCAGGTCTTGCAGAAGTCTTCTATCAAAGGTGCATCATCAAAGAATAAGGTCGCTGCTGATGAGCGAACTAATAGTCTATTATTGAGTGGTGATAAATCTTCTCGTCAACAAGTGCGTAAAATTATTGCTAAGTTAGATACGCCACAGCCAATTGAAGAGAAAACCAGAGTAGTATATTTGAAATATGCTAAAGCAGAAGATTTGGTAAAAGTATTAACAGGTTTTTCAAAAACGCAAAAATCTAAGAAGCCAACTAGAAAAGGTGCAGCAGGTACGCAAAAAGCAAATATTGATATTCAGGCTGATACGGCTACTAACTCTTTAATTATTACGGCAGATGCAGACATACAAAAGAACTTAGAAAAAGTGATTCGTCGTCTTGATGTACGTCGAGCACAAGTTTTGGTTGAAGCAATTATTGCTGAGGTTTCTTCTGGGCTTTCTAAAAATCTTGGCTTGCAAGTTGTTACAGGCGGCGCAGCTGGTGGTAAGAAAGGTTTACTTGCAGGTGCGGTCGGCTCAACTAGCTTTCCTACGGCAGGCCCGTCTATTTTAAGTGGGCTTGTAAACCCTGCTGCATTACTGGGTAATAATGGTGGAACATTGGGCGTAGGTATTGGCAATAATAATCAAATCCACTTTGGTGTATTGTTAAATGCATTAGCAGGTGATGCGGCAACCAATATTTTATCAACGCCTACATTGATCGCAATGGATAATGAAGAAGCGGAAATTGTTGTGGGTAAAAATGTTCCTTTCGTAACAGGTTCATATACTGGTACGGGCGGAAGCACAACCCCTTCTAATCCTTTCCAGACGATTGATCGTAAAGACATTGGTTTAACCCTTAAAATTAAGCCACAAATTAACGACGGTACGAGTATTCGTCTCGATATTGAGCAAGAAAGCTCTAGTTTAGAAGAAAGCTCACAATCATCAGAAGATAAAATTACTAAAAAACGTTCTATTAAAACCAGCGTTATGGTTGAAGATGATCAGATTTTGGTCTTAGGTGGTTTAACCGAAGATGTATACCGAGATAAACAAAATAAAGTACCGTTCTTGGGTGATTTGCCTATTGTAGGAAGAGCTTTTCGTTCGACGACTACATCTAAAGATAAGCAAAACTTAATGGTATTTATTCATCCTGTTATTATGCGCGATGTATTAAGCGGCGATAGTTATACACGTCAAAAGTACAATAAACTAAGGTTCTCGCAGAAGCAGGCGAAGATTACAAAACGTGGAATATTGCCAACAGGTGGAAAAGAATTTCCTGCAAATCTACGCAGTACTTTAGTCAGTAAAATGACACAAGCTCAGAAAAAGCAAATTATTATTCAAGAACAAAAACAACGTGTGTTAGCTCACAAGCGTAAAATTCAACAAGCAAAGCTTGACCAGCAAATGAAGAGCCGTCAGCAAACTAAGACCCGTCAGCAAATAAAGAACCGTATGGCACAACAACAAAAAGCCTCTGCTGTACAAGCTGCAAAGCGTCCAACAGCGGTACAAAGTCGTGTGCAACAGTCACAAGCAATGCCTCAGCGTATGCGTAATGTAATGCCTCAACGACGTAAGAATCTTCCTCTCAATGGCCAATAATGGTTAAATAATAATAAAAATGAATATTGAAGTGTCACCCACAGAAAATAAAGTGGTAGAAGTCCCGAAGTTATTAGACTTTCCCTATAGTTTTGCTAAACGTAATGGGGTTGTATTGCAGCGCCAAGATAGTATAGATAGGGGGGTAGGATCTAATAAACCTCTCGTTGTTCATTATAAAAAAGGCTTAAAGCCTTCAATCGCAAATGAAGTACAACGATTTTTAAATGATAAGGTTAGTTTTAATCTGATAGAAGATGATGCCTTTGAGCATCTCTTAGCAAGACAATACGATAGCAGTGGTGCAGGTGCCAGTGCAATGATGGATGATCTGGGTGAAGAGTTGGATTTGCACGATATAGCTGATTCAATGCCAGAGCCAGAGGACTTACTTGAATCTGAAGATGATGCGCCTATTATTCGATTAATCAATGCCTTACTGACACAAGCTGTTAAAGAAAATGCATCTGATATTCATATTGAAACCTATGAGAATCGCATGGTAGTACGCATGCGTGTTGATGGTGTATTACGTGAGATTTTAGAGCCACCACGTGCCTTGGCTGCTTTAGTTATCTCTCGTATTAAGGTTATGGCTAAGATGGATATTGCCGAAAAACGTATTCCTCAAGACGGTCGAATCTCTTTGCGTGTCGCAGGTCGCGGGGTAGATGTTCGTGTTTCAACGTTACCTTCTGGTCACAATGAGCGCGTGGTGTTACGACTCTTAGATAAATCAGCAGGACGACTTAATCTTGAACATTTAGGCATGGATCCAACCACGCATGAACGCCTTAAAAACTTAATAAAAAAACCACACGGGATTATTTTGGTTACTGGCCCTACGGGGTCGGGTAAAACAACGACCTTATATGCTGCCTTGACGAACCTAAATGAGACTAGCCGAAATATTCTTACCGTAGAAGATCCGATTGAATATTATATTGATGGTATTGGTCAGACACAGGTTAATAATAAAGTTGATATGAGCTTTGCACGTGGTTTGCGCGCGATTCTACGACAAGATCCTGATGTGGTAATGATTGGTGAAATTCGAGACTTAGAAACGGCAGAGATTGCTGTTCAAGCTTCCTTAACAGGTCATTTAGTCTTCTCGACCTTGCATACGAATACCGCTGTGGGTGCAGTAACCCGTTTACGTGATATGGGTGTTGAACCCTTTTTATTGTCATCCAGTTTAATCGGTGTGATTGCGCAGCGTTTGGTACGTTTATTGTGTGAGGATTGTCGTGTGCCTTATGTGGCTGATGAAGCTACCTGTGAGGTGTTAAATATTAGTCCTACAACGCCACCAACCTTATATCACAATAAAGGTTGCGCAGTGTGTAATCATACCGGCTACGTAGGGCGTAATGGTATTTATGAATTTGTAGAAATTGATGATACGACACGAAATATGATTCATGATGGTGAGAGCGAACAAGCGGTAGAGAACTATGTTCACCAACATGTGCCAACCATTCGCCAAGATGGGATTAGACTTGTATTGGAAGGTAGAACAACACTTGAAGAAGTTTTCCGTGTAACACGTGAAGATAAGCAACGTGATGACAGTAAAATGCTTGTAGGCGAACATTAACACTTATGCCTGCTTTCGAATACACAGCACTTAATACCAAAGGCAAAGAAGAAACCGGCTTACTGGATGCAGATAATGCCCGCCAAGTTCGGCAATTACTACGCGATAGTAGTTTAACGCCTTTAGAAGTCATTCAAGTTGAAAAGTCTGAACGTTCAGGTAAACAAAAAACGCTAAGAGCAGGGCGCGTAAAAGCTGCTGATTTAGCACTATTAACAAGACAACTTGCTACTTTAGTGGAGGCTGGTTCACCACTTGAAGAAGCACTAGCAACAACAGCAAAACAAACTGAAAAACGTAATATTCAGCATATTTTGTCGGCTGTTCGTTCAAAGGTTGTTGAAGGTTATTCTTTGGCAGAAGGTTTAAACACTTATCCTTCCGTTTTCCCAAATATGTTCCGTGCAACCATTGCGGCTGGGGAAAAATCGGGTCATTTGGATGCAGTGTTAGCGCGCATGGCAGACTACACTGAAACCCGTCAAGAGACGCAGCAGCGTATTTCAAATGCCATGTTTTATCCGGCGATATTAACCGTTTTGTCCATTGCAATTGTGGCAGGCTTATTAGGGTTTATTGTCCCTAAGATTATAGATGTATTTGATAATATGGGGCAAGAGCTACCCGCGATGACACGTGGTTTAATCACAGTAAGTGATTTTGTAAGGGACTATGGCTTATATATCACCGCTTTCTTGATATTAGCTTTTATACTCTTCAAACAGGCTATAAAAATTCCTAAGTGGCAATATCGTTACCATGATTTTGTATTAAAAATACCAGTGATCAAGCGTATGGTACGAGGTTTAAATACAGCGCGCTTTGCGAGAACCTTGAGTATTTTAGCATCCAGTGGTGTACCCATTCTGGATGCTATGTCAATTTCAGCACAGGTTGTGCAAAACTTGCCTATGCGTCAAGCAATTGAAGATGCGGCTAAAAAAGTACGAGAAGGAAAGCCCATAAATAGAGCCTTAGAGCAATCAGGTTACTTTCCACCTATGACGGTTTATTTGATTGCCAGTGGCGAAAGCAGTGGTAAACTAGATGAAATGCTAGAACGTGCTGCACAACAACAAGAGCGAGAAACTGACTCAATGTTGACGAATATATTGGGCTTATTTGAGCCAATGCTTATTCTCGTTATGGGTGGCGTAGTCTTATTAATTGTATTATCTATCCTTTTGCCGATATTAAATTTGAACCAATTGGTTCAATAAACACTCTTAGTTACTGTTTTAAATAATCTTATTCATTCAATGGAGAATAAAATATGAGTTTTTCTTTACGTAAAGTTTTATTATTATTAGTGTTATCTTTTGCTGTTAGTGGTTCAGCCATGGCTAAAGACTCACCTTCGGTTACGGCTAAATCTGCGGAAGGTAAGGCACAATACAAACGTACAACGGTTAATATAAATAGAGCGAATGCAGCAGCATTAAGTGCCTATCTTGTTGGAGTCGGCCCAGTAAAAGCTAAGGCAATCGTTGCTTACCGTAGTAAAAACGGAAAATTTTCTAATGTAAAAGACATTATGAACGTTGAAGGCGTAGGTGAGGGTGTATTTAAAGGGTTAAAGAAAAATATCTCAACATCACGTGGCGAGACAAGCGCACCTAAAGGATACAAAATGGGTAGTGCTACGGCTAAAAAATCTTCAAGTTCTTCTAAGAAAAAGTCAAGCACTGCGAAGAAATCTACGACAACAAAGTCAAAGAGTAAGTCGACCAGTAAGTCAAAGTCAGATAGCAAATCCACTACAGCTAAGAAGTCGTCTTCAAAAGCTAAGTCAAAAACAAGCGCTAAGAAGAAGCCAACTAAGAAAAAAACGTCTAAGAAGAAAACAAAATCGAGCAAAGACAAGAAAAAGAAGAAAAGTAAAAAGAAAGATAAGAAGTAATATTTTCTTGATTTAAGGGTAGTTCTTTTATCGGAAAAAAAGTACAGCATAGCCAGTACCCTCTTCGAGGACTGGCTATTTTTTATACAAAAAGTTATTCTTAACTGGTTATTTATAATTAAAAAAACAGGTCATAACGTACCATGAAAAATATCTTAGTCACAGGTGGCGCAGGTTATATCGGCTCTCATACTTGTATTGAATTATTAAAAGCAGGCTACACGCCGATTGTTTATGATAACCTTTGTAATAGCTCGACCGTCTCTTTGGACAGGGTCAAACAAATCACAGGTGAAACGATTGCGTTTATAGAAGGTGATGTACGTGATGCGGATGCGCTCAATAAAGTTTTTAAAGCACATGATGTTTATGGCGTGATTCATTTTGCGGGCTTAAAAGCGGTGGGCGAGTCAGTTGAAGAGCCTTTTATGTATTACGACAATAACATTGCGGGCAGTATTTGTTTGTTTAACGCTATGCAAGACAATAATGTAAAGCGCATTATTTTTAGCTCATCAGCCACGGTTTATGGTGACCCTGCAACGGTACCGATTAAAGAAGATTTTCCGGTGAGTGCAACTAATCCTTATGGCCGCTCAAAATTACATATTGAAGAAATTCTCAGTGATATCTATGTATCTGATGATGCATGGAATATTGCTTTATTACGCTACTTTAATCCTGTTGGTGCGCACGAAAGCGGGCTAATTGGCGAAGACCCTAATGATATACCTAATAACCTAATGCCCTATATTTCACAAGTGGCGGTAGGTCGTTTAGAAAAGCTATCGGTATTTGGTGGCGATTATCCAACACCCGATGGTACAGGTGTGCGTGATTATATCCATGTGGTTGATTTAGCCAAAGGACATGTTAAAGCACTACAAGCGTTTGAAAGTGATAAAGTGGATAACTTATATACGGTGAACTTAGGTACAGGTATCGGCTACTCAGTATTAGATATGGTAAAGTCATTTTCTGAAGCTTCTGGCAAAGAAGTGGCTTACCAGATTGTTGATCGTCGACCCGGTGATATTGCCTGTTGTTATGCAGACCCAGCAATGGCAAAAAAGTTACTAGGTTGGGAAGCAGAAAACGGTATTCAAGCCATGTGTGATGATACTTGGCGTTGGCAGAGTAATAATCCACAAGGTTATAAATAGAGATATTCTTGTATGATGTCTCAAATAGAGGTAAAAAATGAAAACAGATATTAAGTTCAGTTTAATAATAACAGTTGTTTCGACACTGCTGTTAAGTGCTTGTACAAGTAGCTATAGCAAACCAGCCAGCGCAGCAGAAACTGCCGCCGCAGCACGTTCAGTTGCTGTATTAAATGGTGGCTCTGCTCCAGCATCTAACCCTGCTTACAATAAAAGAGCTGTTCGAGTTGCTCCTACAGCAGCATCTAATGTAATCTCAGCAAATGACACTTTAGATATTAATGTGTTTAAAGTGGCTGATCTGTCATCAAAAGGACTTATTGTACAACCTAGTGGCGCAATATCATTGCCTTTAATTGGTTCTGTTAAAGTGGCAGGTCTTTCTATAAATCAAGCTGAAAATACCATTTCACAACGTTTAAAGAAGTATATGCAAGATCCTAAAGTCAGTATTACTCGAACGAATAAAGCAGTAGAGAATCGCGTTACTGTTGAAGGTGAAGTTAAAGCACCAGGGGTTTTTCCAATCAAAGGAAACTTGAGTTTTTTACAAGCAATAGCAATGGCTCAAGGTTTATCAGACATTGCTGAATCAAGAAACGTATTATTCTACCGAGATGGTGCGCGTCACAGTGTGAATTTAGATTTGGTGAGATTGGGTAAAATATCAGACCCAATTTTACGGGGTGATGACCGTATTATTGTCTTAAAGAACCCTGCTAAAGTTCGAGAGAAGAAAGT